>JAYSRU010000257.1:0-56304 GCA_043720875.1 Crocinitomicaceae bacterium | reverse complement strand
ATAGCTTTAAGTTATTATTTGGACTCAAAACACAACTTCATCTTCTTTCGCATTTCTGGTCCAGCAGTAGTTTTGTAATTCTCGCAAGCACGTTCTTTTATGCCTTTTAATGCCATAGCCTCTCCTTTTTGTTCTTGCGTAACCGATTTACCCATGTATTCGGCGGTCTTCTTGTTTAAGTTATGACCCGCTTCAAGACATTTACAAAATTGTACATCTTTGCGTTCGTTAGCACATCCTGAAATGATAAAAAGAAGTAATATTATGGTTGCTTTCATGTCTTTTTGAAACAAAAATACTTTTTAAATCAATTTCAAGCACTATTTTTAACCCATGGGATTAAATATTATATCAAAATTGCCCGAAGTTGGTTCGAGTATATTTTCAATCATGTCAAAAATGGCGGCCGATTATGGTGCAATAAATCTTGCCCAAGGATTCCCAAATTTTGAAGTGGATCCAAGGTTAACTACAATTTTAAAAGCGCAAGCGCAAGAAAATATTCATCAGTATACTCCAATGGCTGGGTTGCCGGGTTTGCTTGAAGCGATTCAAACGCAGGTGGAGGGTTCTTATGGACGCAAGCTTGACATATCCAAAGAGCTATTGGTAACTGCGGGAGCAACGCAAGGAATTTTTACGGTATTTCAAGCACTCGTTCAAATGGGAGATGAGGTGATTATTTTGGATCCTGCCTATGATTGTTATGCCCCTGCGATTAAGCTGGCGGGAGGCAAAGCGGTCCATATTGATTTATTGGAAGATTTTACTCCGAATTGGAACTTAATTGAAGAAAAAATCACGAACAAGACAAAGATGTTGTTGTTCAATAATCCACACAATCCATCGGGCAAGGTTTGGACCGTTACAGATTTTGAAGCCTTGGAATTGTTGTTGGAGAAACACCCACAATTGATTGTTTTTGCGGATGAAGTGTATGAATACATCGTTTTTGAGCACAAGCATATTTCTGTAAACCAAAGACCCAAATTAAAAGAACGTTCGATTATTTGCTCGTCATTTGGTAAAACGTATCACATTACGGGCTGGAAAACCGGATATCTTGTGGCGCCAGAAATCATGATGGATGAGGTTAAGAAAGTGCACCAATATTTAGTTTTTTCGGTGAATAGTGTTGCGCAAAATGCTTTAAAAACCTACATTCCTATGGTTTCACCAGCAGATTTATCCCAGTTTTATATGCAAAAAAGGGATTTATTTCAAAAATTATTGACAAATAGCCGATTCGAATTGTTGCCCAGCGAAGGTTCTTATTTTCAATTAGCAAAGTACACCGAAATTTCTGCTCAGAGCGATTTTGATTTTAGCGCTTGGTTAACCCAAGAAATCGGCGTAGCAAGTATTCCGATTTCATCTTTTTACAAAAGCAATAAGGATGATAAAATTATTCGATTTTGCTATGCAAAAACAGATGAAACTTTAATTCAAGCAGCGGATAAATTGTGTAAAATATAATGAAACAAGAACTTAAAATTTGTGTTACACAATTGAATCAATTGTGGGAAGATAAGGCAGGAAACGTTAAGCATTTTACTGAAATGTTGGCGAAGGTTGATGGTGTAGATTTGATTATTTTACCAGAAATGTTTGCCACCGCATTTTCAATGAATGCGAGTGAATTGGCAGAAGATATGGCTGATTCTGAAAGCTTGAATTGGTTGAAGAATCTAGCAGCAGAAAAAAATGTTGCCATCTACACGAGTTGTATTATTAAAGAAAGCAATTGTTACTATAACCGTGGAGTATTTGTTGAGCCTTCGGGTAAAATTCATACCTATGATAAACGTAAGACGTTTTCCTTAGCCGGAGAAACGGATATTTTTACCGCAGGAAAAGAAGAAGTTATCGTGGAATATTTAGGTTGGAAAATTAATTTGCAAATATGTTATGATTTGCGTTTTCCCGAATTGGTGAGAAATAGTATTGTGGATGGTCTTCCGAGATATGATCTAATTCTTTATGTAGCAAATTGGCCAGAAAGAAGAATTGAACACTGGAAAACACTGTTAAAAGCACGGGCAATAGAAAATCAATGTTTCGTTGTTGGGGTGAATCGCGTTGGTACTGATAATACAGGCTTAAACTATTGTGGTGATAGTAATGTTATCACGGCATTAGGAGACACATTAACGTCATTTCGAGTTAACACAGAACAAATTGAAAGCGTTTTAATTTCACTCCAAGATCTTACAAAAGTGAGGAAAAACCTACCCTTCTTGCATGATTTGTAGTGCCGTTAACTACGTTTAAACTACCAGTCACCATTTTTATCTTTTTTTATTGCATCTTTTTTTTAACTTTGTGTTAAATACTTTAACTTATGAAAAAAACGTACCTTTTAGCAAGTGCACTTATGTGTACTGCGATGATCACGGCTCAAACGAAAAAATTGAGCTTGCCCACTAAAGACTCAAAAGAAGTTATGGGCGCTTATACTGGAACCGTTCAGAAATATCCAGTGTATAATTTTGGCCAAACTCAAAAAGCTCCTGGAGATGTGATCTTTACGGAAACTTTTAATGGGACAATTGGTACATTTACAACAACAGGTCCAGATGCTGGAAAATGGTTGTTTGATTTAAATGGTCCTGATGGAACATTTTCTGCAACGGATAATTCTGACAAAATTGCTTCGGTGACGAATGCAAATGGTTTTATGATCATTGATGCAGATTTAGCAAATCCTGCTGGTGGTGCTGCTGAATGGGTAGGTCAATTGGTTTCACCCGTTATTGACATGTCTGCTTATCCTAATGCAATCATCGAATTCGAACAAGCATACCGTTCTTGTTGTGATAATGCATTTACCTTAAAGTTAGATGTATCAATCAATAATTTTGCAACCGTTACTTCATTCAATGTTAATCCTGATGGAGCTACGGTAAATGGTTTTCTTGGTACTACATCAAAATCAGTAGACATCTCTACTTTTTTAGCTGCAAATGCTGGGGCTTTAACCAATTTCCAATTCAGATTTAACTGGGAAGGGACACAAGGTGGAAGTAATACTTCTCACTACTACTGGCAAGTGGATGATGTGAAGGTTATTGATAAAAGAACGAATGACCTTCAGATCTTTAATAATATCTTGTCTTCTGGTTTAGATTCATTGGATTATTACAATATCCCAGCAAATCAAAAATCATTGATTACTGTTTTTGCAGGTACAAGGAACCTTGGATTAGCAAATCAAAACAACGTTCGTTTGAATGTTACAGCTACGGGTGCAGCGGTTGAAACTGCAATGTCTACAGTAGGCGTAATTTCTACTGCTGGTGCAATTGATTCTTCAAAAGTATTAGCAACATGGTTACCTGCTGGTTTAGCTGGTGAGTCTTATGCTATGGCTTATAATTTAAGTCAAACCGAAACGGATCAAAATTTGCCAAACAATGCAAAACTAGGAGCAAATATCAATATTACAACTGGTGAGTATGGACGTGATAATAATTCTGCTCAGGGATTAATAAGTGCTTTAAGTACTGCTGGAGATTTGATTATTGGTAACGTTATGGAAATAATCGCTGATGATAATGTTACTGGAATGTCAATTCGTTTGGGTTCTACAGCAACCAACGTTGGACAAACAGTTGAAGGAGAAATTTGGAAATTTAATCCTGCTGTTCCAGCATGGGAATTTTTCGCAGCAACTACACCAATTGTAATCACTGCAACAAATAACAATACAACGGTTACATTTACTGATTTCTTCGTAGGACCTCAAGTTACTTATTTCCCTGTATTAGCTGGAGAGTCATACTTAGTTATGGCTAAGAATATCTTAGGTACGGGTGCTCAAGTTTCATTCAGAACAGCACAATCGGTTGTTGATCAGTCGGTTTTAGGAATCGATCCAACAGACAACTCAGTTTATTCTTTGTCTAACCCTAAAGCATTAATGGTTCGTTTACAATTGGATCCCTCTGCTAGCCTTAACACAAATGAAACAATCGTTTTACAAAATATGTTCCCTAACCCTACAACAGGAAAGACTCAATTGAGCCTTAACTTGTTGGCTGGTGGTGATGTTGCTGTAACTGTTGTTGATTTAGCTGGAAAAGTTGTTTCAACTGAAGTTCATTCAAACATGAATGCAGGTAACCAAACAATTGCAATCAATTCTGAATCTTTTGCTGCTGGTGTATACCAAGTAAACGTTTCTGCAAATGGTGCAACTGTAACACAAAAATTGATCAAGAAATAATATTTCTTACCGTCTTAATGAAAGGGCTGTTCTTCGGATCAGCCCTTTTTTGTTTCTTTGCATTTCTAATTCACTATACTGCTTGATACTTCTATCGTTATTTATTGCAAGTTTTTTATCAGCCACTATCATTCCGATTGCCTCTGAGATAGCTTTTGTTGCCTGTTTAAAAGGTGAAATAAATCCAACCTCAGTTATACTAGTGACTACCTTTGGAAACTTCTTGGGCAGTTTGACCACGTATTTTATTGGTAGTTTAGGAAAGGAAAAATGGTTAGTGTGTTTTGGCTGGACGGAAGTTAAAAAAGACAAGTTTAAACTCGTTTTTAATAGATATGGAATTTACTTAGCATTTTTAGCTTGGCTCCCTTTTGTTGGAGATGTGATCGTTCTATTTTTAGGATATTTTAAAACAGCAAAAATGAAAACATTTGCTTTTATTTTTATTGGAAAACTCGCGCGTTACGGTGTTCTCGCTTGGCTAGTTTTATACTAAGCGGAGAAATTATTTTTGTTTCCTAAGCCACTCTTCTGCCAATTCACGACTAATGGAATCGATTGTTACGTAATCGTTGAGACTTGGATTGTGAATGAAAGTAGCATTTTCCAGCACAAATTCGTTTAAGTCGGCAATTTGTAGAAATTTTATCTTATCTACTAAAAATGCAGCTACAGCGACTTCATTTGCTGCGTTCAATGCACACGCAGCCGTTCCTTCTCTTTCGAGCGCAAGGTAGGCTAAGCTCAAATTTTTAAAGGTAATAGCATCGGGTTGTTCAAACGTTAAGTTCGGGTAATCCATGAAGTTAAATCTTGGGAAAGACGTTACTAAGCGATCAGGATATGTTAAGGCATATTGAATGGGTAATTTCATATCCGGTAAACCCATTTGAGCTTTCATACTACCATCTTGAAACTGTACTAATGAGTGTACAATAGATTGTGGATGTACGATTACATCAATTTGCTTTGGACTAAGATCAAACAGCCATTTTGCTTCGATAACCTCAAGTCCTTTGTTCATCATGGTGGCGCTGTCTATGGTAATTTTAGCCCCCATGCTCCAGTTGGGATGTTTAAGCGCTTGTGCACGCGTTACGTCTAGCAGATCGTCGTATTTTTTTCCTCGGAAAGGTCCGCCAGATGCAGTAAGGTAAATTTTTTCAATCGCATTACCTTTCTCACCCACAAGGCATTGAAAAATTGCAGAGTGTTCCGAATCTACGGGATAAATATTTACACCATATTGCAAACAAAGTTTATTGATTAATTCACCCGCAACTACCAATGTTTCTTTATTGGCGAGGGCGATGGTTTTTTTCGATTCAATAGCACGAATAGTCGGCTTCAACCCAGCATAACCAACCAGTGCGGTAAGAACCGTATGAACCTCCTGCATTTCTACAACTTGTTCTAAAGATTGGGCACCAGTAAAAACTTTGATATCGTGACTAAAAAGAGCGTCTTGCACTTTTTTGTATTGACTCTCATCTACAATTACAACCGTGTTTGGTTGAAATTTGATGGCTTGTTCGATTAACAAATCCGCATTATTGTTGGCCGTGATAACAACTAACTCAAATAAATCAGGAAAGTTTTCAATTACTTCCAATGCCTGAACTCCAATTGATCCAGTGGATCCTAAAATTGCTATGCCTTTTTTCATTGCTGTAAAGTTATTTATTTTCATTCAGTAAATGAGTTCTTACGATAAATTAACGAAGTTTGGTTATTCGATAAAACTTGAAAACCAAAATAGAAACGTATTTTTGTAACATGAAATACAGAATTTTAAGCGATCTAGAACGTGAATCATTTAGAGATGAGTTTGTCCATTACTTATCAAGTAATACAATTACTGCGGACGATTGGGTAAAAATTCAGCTTGAATCTCCAGACAAGGCTCAACACCTGTTTGAACGATTCTCTGATATTGTCTTTCAAAAGGTGTACGAAAAAATGAAGTATTTGGAAGTGTTTGGGTGTGATTACGCAGCATTTTATAATATTGAAAATGACACAACTCATGTGTACATTATCCGATTTGAACCCAAAGAAGATGAATCAAATTATTCGGCCTTGGAAACGAAACAAATACTCATGGGCGAATTGCCAATTGCGTTTTCAATCAATCAGTACAAAAAAGCGAATGACGTTGAAAGAGAATTAATTGTTCATGATTTAATGGACAAAGGGGCTAGTTCTAGCGCTGGAGAAATTTATTTACAAATTTTCGCTCAAACTCAAGCTTAATGATGCGTATAGAAAATGTAATTGCCGAGCGTTTAAACTCAAAAGCAACCTTGTTTAGTGTAGACGGAGTTGAGCTTGCCTTAATACCATTAGACAATGGCAATAAGATACTAACAACCACAAAACTAAATGAGTATACAATGCCTGTGAGTGAGAAGTGGGAGGGACGTGAGCACACCGAACTTGCCTTCTTTTTACCTAGTTATTGGGACGCTGATGCTGTTTGTCCTAATTTAAAATGGACGAGTAAATGGTTGGCGAAATTTTCCAATCATTGTATCGAAAAAAACACTTGGTTCGGACCAGGTCATACCATCGCTGCTGGCAATCCTCCAGAAGATCTATCACCAACCATGAAAATGAGAAATTTTATTTTTACAAACCCGATAGAGCTTGAGCACACATTGGCACCTATAGCGCATGAGGGTAAATTGATCTACTTTCTCACTGTTATTCCCATATTTGGAGATGAATTAGATTATAAAACTGGTAAAGGAACGTTAAAGTTTTTGAGAAAGTTTGTGTTGAAAGGTGCGAGTGAAAAGTTAGATGATTATCGGTTAACCTTTCTGAAATCACGTTGGAAAATGTTCTAATCCTGAAGCTGGTTTAAAGGTAATAATTTTACTCTTTAATTACCTTTATCTCTAATGGTTCATGCCTTTTTGTAGATTCATGCGTAATTTTTGCACTTACCTTTTGATACCAATAAGTGCCAAGAATAATGACTGCCAATAAGTAAATCAGATATTTTCCTAATCTAAACCAGCGGCTTGTAAATTGGCGATGCTTTTGAAAATTAAAGCCTTTCTCTTCTTCCATACTTCAAATATAAAGCTATTTACTACCTTTGGCATCATGCACGCTGAAAAATATATTTTGATTACTGGCGGAATGGGATTTATCGGATCTCATACCGCCGTAGAACTTATTCAAAGTGGCTACACTCCTATTATTGTTGACGATTTAAGAAATTCCTCCAGCATTGTCTTAGCAGGAATTAAGGAAATTACTGGAGTTCTACCTCTATTTATTCAAACTGCTTGTCAAGATGAGGTAGCGTTAGACGCCGTTTTTAAACAATATGATATTGAAGGAGTTATTCATTTTGCAGCGGACAAGGCTGTAGGAGAATCGGTTCAAAATCCGTTGAAATATTACAGCAATAATATCGAAAGTTTATTGTCTTTACTGCGCGTAATGGAGAGCAATTCGTTGTATAATTTGGTCTTTTCTTCTTCTTGTACTGTTTATGGTACGCCGGAGAATGAAATAGTGACAGAAAAGGATACTTCAACGAATTATGCCTCACCGTATGGTCATAGTAAAATGATTTGTGAGGAAATATTGCAAGGTTTGGCAAAAAGAAAAGCTGCCTGGAAAATCACATTGTTGCGTTACTTTAATCCTATTGGAGCACATCCTTTGGGTCATATTGGTGAATTGCCTATCGGGGTGCCCAACAATTTAGTGCCTTATCTCATGCAAGTTGCTAATGGGGAACGTGAATTTTTGAGTGTTTTTGGAAACGATTATGCTACGCCAGACGGAACCTGTGTGCGAGATTACCTTCATGTATGTGATCTTGCCGAAGTTCATGTCTTGGCATTGAAAAATATTGGTTCGAATGCTAGTGCGAATTGTGCTGTGTTTAATGTCGGTACCGGAACTGGCACCAGTGTATTAGAATTGATTACTATCTTTAAGGATGAATTAAAGGTAGACCTGCCCTATAACGTAACCGGAAGAAGACCAGGTGATTGCGCAGCGATGGTAGCAGGGGTTGGAAAAATAGGGAAAGAATTGAATTGGGTGGCAAAGTATACGGTAAAAGATGCATTAATTCATGCTTGGAATTGGGAACAAATAAGAAACAAATTATGAAGCGAATAGTATTCATTGCGATTGGGTTACTCCTAAACATATCAGTAATTGCGCTAGACGCTAAACCGCCAAGAGATTTAATTTCAAGGTTTAGGCCAGGAGTTATGTGGTTTTATGCAGGAGTCCGTCCTTATGACTCTACGATGCTTAGAAAATACAACAGAGTAGTGTTTGATGTGTTTCACACTACAATGCACAATAAATTTAAATCTCAAACTTTTGATTGGCGTTCAATCGGGTTTAGTGCCTCTATTATGATTGACAAGCCACTAACCAAAGGAAACACAGTTGGCCTTGGTTACGGAATAACATTTACACACAGTGATTTTTTCACTAGGGCAAATATTGAAAGAGATTATGTGAATGGCACAACCAGATTTTCAGATTCATTGATTCCTGCGAGTGAACATCAAAAACTAAGTGCCAATTACCTAGAAGTTCCCCTAGAATTGAGATTAAGAACTAGAAACTGGAGCCACGTAAAATTACACCTTGGAGCTAAAATAGGCTGGCAAATAAATTCATATAATAAATGGCATCCGAATAACAACAACAATCACCCCGTAAAAGAATACAATTTTCCAGATCGAAATTTAATTCGTTATGGAGCCTATACGCGTGTTGGTATTCGGAATTGGGCATTGTTTGGAGCATATTATTTTTCGAACTTTTTTACAAACAAAAATAGTACGCAACTATCAAGCGTTGAGCTAGGCCTCTCTATTTCATTGTTCTAGTGCCGCAAGAACGGTTGTGATTTAAGTAAATTTGATTAGCTATTTGAAAGTTGTTAATTATTTGTAATTTCACCGCGGCTTTTTAAGCTAAATGCTCAAATTAAAACTATAAATCATGTTTACAGCTATTATTGTTACGTTTATTATCGGTTATGTGTTCATTGTATTGGAACACAACATTCACGTGGATAAGGCAGCAACTGCTTTGGTTACAGGTATCTTGTGTTGGATCTTTCTAATTTTTGGTGGCGAATCATTGTCTGCATTGCAAATAACGCCAGTTGGTGAACCATTACTAACGGGCGAAGGATTTGAAAAAGGAATGGAGCATTCTATAGTTGCTACAATTGGAGAAATTGCTCAAGTATTATTCTTCCTGCTTGCATCTATGACGTCTATCGTATTAATTGATGCACACCAAGGTTTTAGTGTAATTACAGAACGAATTAAGGCGGATAACATCAAGAAATTGTATTGGACAATTGGAGTCATTACTTTCTGCCTGTCATTGGTGTTAGATAACATGAGTACATCAATTTTAATGATTGCCTTGGTGAGCAAGTTGATCCCGAAAAAGGAAATGCTTTGGTTGTTTGGAGGTATGATTGTAATTGCTGCAAACCTAGGAGGCGCTGCTTCTCCGATTGGTGATACTACAACAATTTATTTGTGGCTTCAAAATACAATTGATACTACTGGAATTATTAAGATGGTATTTATACCTGCATTCGTTGCACTTTTAGCAACATTGTTTGTGGGTAGCATGTTCTTGAAAAGCTCTGACGAGTTGGCAGAAAAAGCCGGTGGCAATGAAAATGAACCGCATATTCCACATTGGGAAAAAACAACTTTCTTTATTGTAGGATTAGGATCGTTGTTAAGCGTTCCGGTACTTAAATTGTTATTTAATATTCCTCCGTTTATGGGGATGTTGCTTACCTTGGGTCTATTGTGGGTAATTTCTGAACGTATTGGTCGTAAACGTGAAGAGGACGATAGACATGCATTATCGGTTACACGTGCCTTAAAGGCTATCGATACGAATAGTATTCTGTTTTTCTTGGGAATTTTAATGGCTGTAGCGGCGTTGCAAACTGCTGGACATCTTGGCTTATTATCTGCTTGGTTGGGTGATGTTTTCCCTAATATGTATGCTCAAAATATTATCATTGGTTGTTTGTCGGCAGTAATGGACAACGTTCCTTTGGTAGTTGCGGCTACTAAAATGTATTCATTGGAAGTGTATCCAACAGGGCACGATTTCTGGAATTTGCTTGCATTCTGTGCTGGAACAGGTGGGTCAATTTTGATCATAGGATCTGCAGCTGGTATCGCGCTAATGGGGATATTAAAGATTCCTTTCTTTTGGTATTTCAAACGTATTACAATGCTTGCGACAATTGCTTATGTTGTTGGAATCGCAATGTATGCATTGATGTCAAGCATTTTTTAAGAAGGCCACAAAACTTACTCTGTTAATTTGGGATTGTCGTGATGGCGATTGCCGTCGCGGAGGTTCTTCTTTTCGAAGTTCTTTACAAGCGCAGTTTCTAAGTCTACACCAGTTTGATTGGCTAAACAGATCAATACAAATAGTACGTCTGCCATTTCATCTCCGAGGTCTTTAGACTTGTCACTTTCCTTTTCACTTTGTTCGCCGTATCTGCGCGCCATAATGCGTGCAACTTCACCCACTTCTTCCATGAGCATTGCTGTATTTGTAAGTGGGTCAAAATAACGTACACCAATTGTCGTAATCCAATCGTCAACATTTTTTTGTGCTTGTTTGAGTGTGATGTCGTTAGCCATAGTATGGAGTTAATTATTCTTTGTTTTTTGAATCGAGGAATATCGTTACGGGGCCGTCGTTTACCAAGCTAACCTTCATGTCAGCTCCAAAAACACCTGTTCCAATTTTCGTATGGACTCTAGTTCTAACATGTGAGATGAAGTCATTGTAAAGCGCTTGTGCAATTTCTGGCTTTGCAGCATTAATGAAACTTGGTCGATTTCCTTTTTTTGTGGATGCAGATAAGGTGAATTGGCTGATAATGAGTAGTTCTCCTTGTATGTCGAGTAACGACAAATTCATTTTGTTATCGGCGTCATTAAATATTCTGAGTTGAATCATTTTTTGAACGAGCCACTCCGTATCTAAGGCAGAATCTTCGTCCTCTATTCCTATCAACACGAGTAATCCGCTGGCAATATTAGCTACCACAACTCCATCAATTTTAACTGACGCCTCGCTCACACGTTGAATTAATAAACGCACGTTTAGCCGTAAATGTTTCTTCTGTAAGCGTCGTCTGGATCTTCCATTACCAATTGAAGGTAAGTGTTGTATCGGCTAAATGGGATTTTGCCTGCTTCCACAGCATCTTTTACCGCACATTTAGGTTCATTTAAATGCTGACAATTGTGGTATTTGCATTCGTTCTTAAGCGCACGCATTTCAGGAAAATAGTGCCATATTATGGATTGGTCAAGATCAACTACACCAAAAGCTCTAATTCCTGGTGTGTCTATTATGTATCCTCCATTCGATAACTTATGCATTTCGGCAAACGTTGTGGTGTGTTGTCCTTGTTGATGGTAAGCCGATATTTCTTTTGTTTTTATACCAAACTTTTCATCTAACGCATTTACTAGTGTACTTTTCCCGGCTCCTGAATGCCCTGTCACCATAATTTGTTTGCCCTTGATCTCTTCCTTAAGAAACTCGATATTAATGCTTTCTTCGGCTGATATTTTGTGACAGACATAACCAATGGATTCATACGTTTGTATCATGTCATCAATGATTTCCATTTGGTCAGAGGAATAGGTGTCGATTTTATTAAATAGTAATTGAGCTGGAATATGGTAGGATTCAGCCGCAACAAGAAAGCGATCAATGAAGGCAAGATGTGTTTCTGGTGCAAGCGTCACAAGCATGTATGCCATGTCCACGTTTGCCGCTAATATTTGCATTTGTTTGCTAAGGTTGGTTGATTTTCGAACGATGTAATTGTCGCGTTTCACAAAGTTTTCAATTAATCCCTTTCCTTCGTCATCTCTCCAGTCGGATAAGATCACCCGATCTCCAACAGAAATCGGATTAGTTGTTTTTAAGCCAGCCATTCTAATCTTTCCGCGAATCATGCAATCTACGATTTCCCCATCAGGAAATTCTACGATATACCATTTACCTGTTGATTTGAGTACCTTACCAATGAGTGGAGTCATACGGTAAAAGTAATAATTAAGTAACGTTATGCTTTCATTTTAAATGGAAAACCTAACTTTATGAATTGATATTTTTATTTTAATTCGATGAAGCCAATAGAAATTGTTGCCGCAATGATGAAGGAGGATGCTTTTAGCACCTATTTGGGTGTTATTATTAACGAGGTAAAACTTGGCGAGGTTGTGATTTCAATGGAAGTTAAATCAGATCTTTTAAATGGGTTTGGTATTCTACATGGCGGAATTAGTTATGCTTTGGCCGATTCTGCATGTGCTTTTGCAGCAAACAGTAGAGGTTTAAAAGCAGTTACTATTGAAAGTTCAATCTCTCATTTGAAGAAGGTAATGTTGGGAGAAACGTTAGTGGCAGTGGCTAAACCTATTGCAATTACGAGTAAAACAGGCGTGTATGAAGTGATAGTGCGCAACGGAAAAAAGGAGCATATTGCACATTATAAGGGAACTATTCTATTCAGTACTGTTTTATGGGAATAATGACTTCACCTCTATGAAGAATGTTTCTAAATAAGAAGTCTTAACTTCTAGCTTTGTTTTATGATTAAATTTGTCACTAAATTCAAAAATATAAACAATGGCTAAATCAGTTTTATTAAAATCATCAATTGGAAAAAAGTATTGGATGGCCTTAACAGGCTTATTTCTTATTTCTTTTCTGTTAATACATTTGTTGGGAAACTTTCAATTATTGAAACATGACGGTGGTCAAGCATTTAATGAATATGCGAAGTTCATGACTACTTTTTTACCAATTAAAATTGTTTCTTACCTGTTGTATGCAAGTATTCTTTTACATGCCTTGGATGGATTTTTACTTGCAGCACAAAATCGAAAAGCAAGACCTATTAGATACGCGAAAGAGAATGGAGGTGCTAATTCAGGTTGGTCATCTAGATCAATGGCTCTTCTTGGAACTTTGTTATTGATTTTTATTGTAACTCACATGACTCAATTTTGGGGTCAAATGAAGTTCGGTTTTGTTCGTGAGGTTCTCTATGAAGGAGAAGTTTATAAGGATTTATATACTCTCGTTGCGATCGCTTATTCGAAGCAAGATCCTATGGGATTGTTTTGGGTTATAGTGTACACTATTTCTATGGTAGTTTTGGCCTTTCATTTATGGCACGGTTACGGGTCTGCTTTCCAAACATTAGGAATTCGCCACAAAAAATTTAGATTAATTGCAAAATTAACAAGTTATGTAGTGGCAATCGGTCTACCTGCCGGCTTTGCGATTATTCCTATTATCATGTATTTCAATTCATAATCAATCAAATTCGAGATTAAAATGGCAATTTTAGATTCAAAAATACCCGCAGGTCCGTTAGAGAAAAAATGGGCATCGCATAAAGATCATATTCGTTTAGTAAATCCAGCCAATAAACGTTCGATTGATATCATTGTAGTTGGAACAGGTTTAGCAGGTGGTGCAGCTGCGGCTACCTTAGCAGAGCAAGGGTACAATGTTAAAGCATTTTGTTTTCAAGATTCTCCACGTCGTGCCCATTCAATTGCCGCACAAGGAGGCATCAACGCAGCAAAAAATTATCAAGGCGACGGAGATTCAGTTTTCCGCTTGTTTTATGATACAATTAAAGGAGGTGATTACCGTTCACGTGAGGCGAATGTTTATCGGTTGGCTGAAGTTTCGGCAAGTATTATTGACCAGTGTGTAGCGCAAGGTGTTCCTTTTGCACGTGAATATGGTGGATTGTTAGACAACCGTTCGTTTGGTGGTGTTCAAGTTTCACGAACGTTTTACGCAAAAGGTCAAACGGGTCAACAGTTATTGCTCGGTGCTTACTCAGCAATGAGTCGCCAAATAGGTAAAGGAAAAATCAAAATGTTGACACGCCACGAAATGGTCGATGTTGTACTCATTGATGGCAAGGCCCGTGGGATTATTGCAAAAAATTTGGTTACCGGTGCTTTGGAAAGACATTCAGCGCATGCCGTTGTTATTGCTACTGGGGGTTACGGTAATGTATTCTTCCTTTCTACGAATGCAATGGGAAGTAACGTAACCGCTGCTTGGAAAATTCACAAAAAAGGAGCATTCTTTGCAAATCCGTGTTATACACAAATTCACCCTACATGTATCCCTGTTTCTGGAGATCATCAGTCTAAATTGACGTTAATGTCCGAATCATTGCGAAATGATGGTCGTATTTGGGTTCCTGCAAACTTAGAAGATGCGAAAGCAATTCGAGATGGGAAAATGGTGGCTACTGATATTGCAGAAGAAAAGCGAGATTATTTTTTAGAGCGACGTTATCCGGCTTTTGGTAATTTGGTTCCACGTGATGTTGCATCTCGTGCTGCCAAGGAAAGATGTGATGCTGGTTTTGGTGTAAATGCTACTGGTGAAGCTGTTTATTTGGATTTTGCGGCAGCAATGCAGCGCTATGGTACTGAAAAATGTAATATTTCTGGTGAACACAATCCAACGCATGAAAGAGTAATGCAATTGGGTCAAGCTATTGTCGCTGCCAAATACGGTAATTTGTTCCAGATGTATGAAAAAATTACGGATGAAAATCCTTATAAGTTGCCAATGAAAATTTATCCTGCGGTGCATTATACAATGGGTGGAATTTGGGTAGATTACAATTTGCAAACTACGATTAAAGGTTGTTTTGCAACTGGAGAAGCAAATTTCTCTGATCACGGGGCAAATAGATTGGGTGCATCCGCTTTAATGCAAGGTTTGGCTGATGGATATTTTGTATTGCCGTACACCATTGGAGATTATTTAGCGGATGATATTCGTACTGGAAAAATCTCGACAGATTTGCCAGAATTTGTACAAGCAGAAGCAGAAGTTCAAGCAAGAACAGAAGCATTGATGAATGTGAAAGGAACGAAAACTGTAGATCATTTCCACCGTCGTTTGGGTAAAATCATGTGGGATAAAGTTGGAATGAGTCGTGATGTTGAAGGGTTGAAATGGGCGATTGAAGAAATTCAAAAGTTGCGTGCAGAATTCTATGCTAACGTGCGTATTCCTGGATCAATTTCAGAGTATAACCCGGAATTGGACAAAGCTGGTCGTGTGGCTGATTTCTTAGAATTAGGAGAGTTAATGGCTAAAGATGCTTTAGAGAGAAATGAATCTTGTGGGGGTCATTTCCGTGAAGAATCACAAACCGAAGATGGCGAAGCTAAACGTGATGATGATAATTTTGCGTTCGTTTCAGCTTGGGAATATAAGGGAGAGCCGTCTGCCGCAGTTTTACATAAAGACGTTTTAGTGTTTGAGAACATCGAACTTGTTCAACGTTCCTATAAATAAAATAGCTCATTCAATTTATTCATATAAAGATTTTGTAAAATGAAATTAAAATTAAAAATTTGGCGTCAGAAGGATGCAAGTGATAAAGGTAAAATGGTTGATTATCCGTTAGACGGAATTGACGGCGATATGTCATTTCTTGATATGTTGGATGTGCTTAACGAAGGGTTGATCGAGTCAGGTGATTCGCCTGTAGCTTTTGATCACGATTGTCGTGAAGGTATTTGTGGTATGTGCTCGCTCTTTATTAATGGTGAGGCTCACGGGCCGGATAGAGCTGTAACTACTTGTCAATTACACATGCGTAAGTTTAAGGACGGGGATACTATTTATATTGAACCGTTCCGTGCAAAAGCTTTCCCAGTTATTAAAGATTTGGTAGTAGATCGTTCGGCTTTTGATCGCGTTCAAGCGGCTGGTGGATTCATTTCTATCAATACTTCTGGAAATACGATCGATGCTAATGCGACGCCAATTCCGAAGAATGATGCAGATAAGGCATTTGATGCCGCGACCTGCATTGGTTGTGGCGCTTGTGTTGCAACGTGTGTAAATGCTTCTGCCATGCTTTACGTGTCTGCAAAAGTATCTCAATTAGCATTATTGCCACAAGGCAAGGTTGAAGCTAAAGAACGTGTGTTAAACATGGTAAAACAAATGGACGAAGAAGGTTTTGGTAACTGTACTAATACTGGAGCTTGTGCAATTGAATGTCCGAAAGAAATCTCATTAGATAACATTGCACGTATGAACCGTGAGTTTATGTTTGCTGCTGTTACTTCAGAAGAATAATAAATAATATTAATTGCAAAACCCGTAATGTGAATGCATTGCGGGTTTTTTTGTGCTTAGATTTTATATATCGAAATATTATGACTAATTTTGTCATGAAATATTTTGACAAATGAAAAGTTTAATTCGCCAAGCACGTATCGAAAAAGGAATAAAAACCAGAGAATTAGCACAAGCAATTGCGGTGGATCAAGCCTTAATTAGCAAGTTTGAGTCTGGAAGTAGAATTCCAACGGAAGCGCAAATTCGAAAAATTGCACAAGTGCTGGATTTGAACGTTCAAGAGGTTTTAAAACTTTGGTTAAAAGAAAAACTTTTTAAAGAAATCAAAATGTATGATTTCGCAGAAGAGACACTCGTTTTAGTGCAAGAGGAACTTTCGCGTTACACCAAAACAAATGCAGCATCTATCGACACCGATATGCTTATGTTATTAGAAGAAATTCAACTGTTGTATGAAAAACTACAGGAATTCAGACATTTGGATAGTTATCGGATTGCCCAAGCTTTAGAGTTAGAGTATACCTTCGAAAGCAATAGAATTGAAGGAAATACATTAACCTTGCGGGAAACTGATTTGGTGGTAAATGAAGGGTTAACTGTTTCTGGGAAATCTATGCGTGAGCATTTAGAAGCCATCAATCATAAAGAGGCAATTGCGTATGTGAAAGATTTGGCTACCAAAAATTTTGTATTGAATGAACGAGAATTACTGGCAATTCATAATTTAATTTTGCGTGGCATTTCTCCCAAAGATGCTGGAGTTTATCGCACCGTACAAGTAATGATTAAGGGTGCGGCGCATGTTCCACCAGCTGCATTAGAAGTTCAACAAGAAATGAAGCAGTATTTCGAATGGTATGAATTAAATCGACGTACGTTGCATCCCTTGGTTTTAGCTGCGGATATGCATGAAAAATTGGTGACTATTCATCCATTTATTGATGGAAATGGGCGCACTGCACGGTTAATAATGAACCTCATTTTACTTCAACATGGTTACGTAATTGCAAACATCAAAGGTGATTATGAATCAAGAATGAAGTATTACGAAAGTTTGGAAAAGGTTCAAACAAAAACAGACGGCGAACAGTTTAGAAAATTCTTAATTGGCGTCGAAAAAGAATGCTTGATGCGCCACATCGCGATAATTGCAAAATAGTATTTGAGGTATTTCAGCTAATAATAGCTACTTTTGATGCATGTATACACCAGACACTATTGTAGCAATTTCTTCAGCTCCGGGAATGGGAGCCATCGCTTTGATCCGTTTATCCGGTTCAAAAAGTGTTGAAATTGTTCAGTCTGTTTTTTCCAAAAATCTAACGGACAAGATTTCGCATAGCGCGATCTTTGGTGAAATCAAGAAGGAAAATGGAGATACGTTGGATGAGGTTGTACTTACTTTGTTTTTGGGATCGAAAAGTTTTACGGGAGAATCTACCGTCGAAATTGCGTGTCACGGTTCTGTATATATTCAGCAAGAATTAGTTGAATTATTGATTCTTAAAGGTGCTCGTTTAGCCAAGGCAGGTGAGTTTTCTCAACGTGCTTTTCTCAATCAAAAATTGGATTTATCTCAAGCTGAAGCAATTTCTGATTTGATTTATTCAGAATCTGCGGCAGCGCATCGCATGGCTTTGCATCAAATGAAAGGTGGCTTTTCGAATGAATTGCGAGATTTGAGAATGCAATTGTTGAATTTTGTGGCGCTGATTGAATTGGAATTGGATTTTGGAGAAGAAGATGTTGAATTTGCAGATCGAAAAGAGTTGCGGGATCTTGTTATTGCGATACTCTCAAAAATCAATAAGCTCATAAGCTCGTTCAAGTTGGGTAACGTTGTTAGAACCGGAATTCCTGTTGCAATTGTGGGTAAACCGAATGCTGGAAAATCAACCTTGCTGAATGCGTTGTTGAACGAAGAGAAAGCAATTGTGTCAGCCATTGCGGGAACAACAAGAGATGTGATTGAAGACACGTTGCAAATTAATGGCTTATTGTTTCGTTTCATGGATACAGCTGGTTTGCGTGAAACAAACGATGAGATTGAAAAAATTGGAGTGGAGCGCGCCATTGCGAAAATGGAGCAAGCACAAATTATACTTTACCTCTGTTCTGGCGCAACACTACCAAGTGACGCTGAAGAAGGTCCATTTGAAGCAAAAGAAGTCGCGATAGGCTATAAAAAGATCTATCCTGAGGCAAGCGTTGTTTTGTTGGCGAATAAAATTGACTTGAATGAAACCGGGATTGATTGGTCTCCAGATCACGGGATTGATTTGCGTTGTATTTCCGCAAAGAATGAAGAACATATCGACGCGTTAAAACAAGCATTGTACGACCTCGTAAACGAAGAAAATTGTTTGCAAAACGAAGGCACAATTCTAACCAACATCCGACACGTAGAAGCCTTGCGTCATGCAAAATTGGCGTTGGACACGGTGCTAGGAGGATTAGGAAATGGGTTAGCTGCTGATTTAATTGCGCTAGATATTCGTAATGCCATGGCGCACATTGGTTCGATCACTGGTCAAATAGATACGGAACAAATTTTGGGAACTATCTTCGGTAAGTTTTGTATTGGAAAGTAACCTACCTTCCCATTTTCCGTTTCACCGTACGCATCAATTTGGCCGCGTAGTCATTGAATTCTGTTTCCCATTTGAAAACATATATTGGAAGTAAAAAGAGGAGCGAGATCACTATTCCTTTGGCTATGATTCCCAAAAACATCGAATGAAATTGAATTGGGAATATTTCAAATATACCTAACACACACAGGAACAAAAGTGTAATGTGCAATTGTTTCAATTTGAAAGGATGCAATTTATAGTAACGGTAGAGTAGCAAAGTTCGTGTACCGTTGGCAAGAAATAATGCCGAAGCGGTTGATATTGCAGCGCCCGTCATGCCGTATATGGGAATAAGCCACACGTTCATAAAGAAAACCAATACTAACATGGCAATGATGAGGTAAACGTCTAAATAATATTTTTTGGAGGTTACGAAAATGTATCCATTTAAGCCCGTGTAACAATCGATTGCGCGTGTAATCAGAAAGAAGAACAACGCGCCATATCCTGCTTTAAAATTGGCAGGCAAAACCGAAAATAGCTCATCTTTGCAGATCCAAACACCCAGAAACAAATAAAGAAAGAGCACCAAATTGACAGAACTTGTTTTTACATAAAGCTCTTGCAAATCTTTCATTCTTCTGTGTTTCCAGTGCTGCGTTATTAATGGCATTGCTACGCGACTGATAGATTTGTAAGGCAAAAGTAAGGCGCCAACTAAAAACACCACGGTGGTATAAATTCCTGTTTCGGCAAGTCCAAGCTCCTTTGCAATCATAATAGCATCTAGCGTGCTTGCGCCCATAGACCCAATTACGGTGAGGTAAGTGATGAGTGTATAGCGGTATAAAATTTTGCGAAAACGTTTAGGGATGGCAATTTTTGCAAAGATGAAACTTAAACGTTTCAGGTAAATGAGGTAAACCAGAATTACGAATACAGGAATAAAGTAGCCCAATGCATGGAGTATCACAAACGACTGAAAACTTATGTAATGAAAACTGAATGCGAGTATTAAAAGGATCGTAAAAATTCTGAGGCAGAGTTCAAAGGCAACTAATGAAACAACATTTTTGAAGATATTTTTTAAATACGCATCAAACACCAAATACAATGAAAAGCTAATGCCAATGGGTAAAATCCAATAGAAATAAGTGACAAAAAGGGTTGATTTTTCTTGGTAGTTTGCCACCACCCAATCCTTTGCGAAAAAAAGTAAAGCGCTAAAAAAGATAATTCCACAAAGGTTAACCAACATGGAAAGGGTTAGAATGCCGTAATCTTTATTGTCTTTGTCTTTGAAATGTGCACCAAATCTTCCGTAAACAGAGGTGACACCAAAAGTTGAAAGATAACCTAACATTACGCCCAGTTGTGCGCTTAAGTTTACTAATCCAAGTTGATCTGGGGTTAGAAGTTTACCGAACAGAACGCCTTTATTGATGTAGCCTAGCACTAAGCCAGCATACATCACAACCGCAATTCTTAAAGCACTTCGTTGGACTATTCCCATTTCAAAAGACTGAGTTTCGGTAATTTTTTGTTATCCGTTAATTATAACGGAATATTCCCGTGTTTCTTGCGTGGTAAAGTTTCAGCTTTGTTTTCGAGCGATTTTAATGCTTTGATCAATACCGCACGTGTTTCCTCAGGTAGAATAACAGCGTCGATGAAACCATGTTCTGCAGCTTTGTAAGGATTGGCAAATGCTTCAGCATATTCTGCTTCTTTTTCTTTCCATTTTCCTTCTTTATCTGTAGCGTCAGAAATTTCTCTTTTGAATATAATTTCTGCCGCACCTTTTGCACCCATAACTGCAATTTCTGCGGTTGGCCAGGCAAAATTAAGATCTGCTCCAATATTTTTTGAGTTCATAACGTCGTACGCACCACCATAGGCTTTACGGGTGATTACGGTAACTCTCGGAACTGTAGCTTCAGAAAACGCGTATAATAATTTTGCACCGTGATTAATAATCCCTCTCCATTCTTGATCAGATCCAGGTAAAAAACCAGGCACGTCTTCAAAAACTACAAGTGGAATATTAAAACAATCGCAAAAACGAACAAATCGTGCTCCTTTTCTGGAAGAATCTATATCTAGTACGCCTGCCATAGATGCTGGCTGATTGGCAATAATACCGATCGTTTTACCGTCTAAGCGTGCAAATCCAACTACAATATTTTTTGCAAATTCTGATTGCACTTCTCTCCATGTATTGTCATCAATCGTGCTTTCAATTACTTCGCGTATATCGTAGGGTAATGTAGAATTTTCAGGTAATACCGTTGTAATGTTCTGTAGTTTTGCTTTGTCAAATTCTACCAAACTATCTGTTGGTGCTTTTTCGTCGCAGTTTTGGGGAATATAACTCACGAAATCACGAACCATGCGCAACATCGTTACGTCATTTGAAGCGGTGAAATGATTGACACCTGATTTTTCGGCATGTGTCTTTGCACCACCTAGTTCTTCAGAAGTTATTTCTTCGTGTGTTACTGTTTTTACCACATTCGGACCGGTGACAAACATATAACTGGTGTCTTCTACCATGAAAACGAAGTCTGTCAATGCCGGAGAATAAACTGCACCCCCAGCGCAAGGTCCCATGATCACACTTAATTGAGGAATTACACCAGAAGAGCGTGTATTGCGGTAAAAAATATCTGCGTAACCTGCTAATGAAACTACTCCTTCTTGAATTCTTGCGCCACCAGAATCATTGAGACCAATGATTGGAGCACCGTTTTTCAAGGCAAGATCCATTACTTTACAGATTTTTTGTGCGTGCGACTCAGAAAGTGAACCTCCTAGAACCGTAAAGTCTTGCGAAAATACATAGATCAAACGACCGTGAATGGTTCCGTAACCGGTAACAACACCATCTCCAGGAAATTTTTGTTTATCTAGTCCGAATTGTGAACTGCGGTGCTCAACGAACATACCGATTTCTTGAAATGAATCTTCGTCCATCAAAAGATTCACACGTTCTCGTGCGGTTAGTTTTCCACCTTGATGTTGTTTATCAATTCTAGCTTGACCTCCTCCAGAAAGTGAGGCTGCTCTTTTTGCAATGAGTTCTTCGTTCTTGTTCATGTTGTGCCTAATAATTCTGGATAAAACCAAAAAGCAAAGATAATAAAAACAAGTAGAAAGTGTGCTTAGAAATCAAAGTGGGGAATGACATGCCAATCCCCACCATAATGGCTTATATTTTTGTAATTTTTATTTCTTTAGCGCCGCTTATACTGTTAATTCGAAGTAGGTAAAGTCCGTTATTCAAGTTGCTTAAATTAAGTTCAATTGAATGTTCAGAACTTGACAGTTCCTGCAACAATTTTCCTTGAAGGTCATATACGGATAATTGTAATGCTGCATTGCCTGCTTGTTGAACGTTGAAAATGCCTTGAGAAGGATTGGGATAAACTTTAAAGTTCGATCCATTAAGTTCCGACAAGTCGTTACTTGGATCACCTGTTCCTTGTCCCGGATTTGTTATTCCTCGTTCTTTATTAGACCTTGTATAATTGTAGTCATTCGCCTTACCATAGGTAGCGCTACACGAGAAGCCTAAGTCAAGCTCAATTAAATAATCAAATCCAGATAAGCCAGCAATTGTATTGTCTACATATTCACCACCTGCAATTGCTGGAACTGTTGCGATTTGTTCCCATCCATTTTCTGTTGAATAGCGAATTACTTTATATGCATTGAATGGTGCTCCGACGTAGTTATTCCAATATACTTTATTATCTGTCGTGCCTAAGACAATTGTGTTAAGATACATCGTTTCATGAATGGATGAGCGAGGTGATTCTGCACCACAGAAATCTACGGCCGAAATTGCATATTTCCAAGAACGTTCATCTGCAATAGCGATTACATCATTAAATACTGATAAGTTTGAATAGGCAATTGTATCTATTAAGACGAAACTACCTGTAGTAAAGTTTTCACGGTAAATTTTGTAATAATCGAAAACAATATCGGTTGTTTTTTCCCAGATTACCAAGTTGGTTGTGGTCGCTGTATCGACACTAACGATACAAATATTCTGTTGTGCTGGAGCGAGTAATGGAACATAGCAATCAAGCACGGAATGGCAACCGTTTGATGCTAAAACATCAATTTGATAATGTTGGTTTTCTAGGTTATTTCGATTATAGGACGTTACTCCATCATTCCACAATGCCGAAACTTGAAATTGGGCTCCTGACGATGTTAAAGTCAAATCAATGCCTCCGTTTGGAGTGCCACAAGCAGTTGGTTGAATATTTGGAACAATCCCCATAGCCTGCCATTCATCTAATGCAAAACTTGAATCTGCTAAGCAATTGTTAGCATCGGTAACTTGCAGGTTATAAAAACCGTAAGGTTTTAACAATAAATCAACTCCGGTGCTTCCATCTTCCCAAAGGTAGGCAATTGCTCCAGTGCCACCAGTTACAACGCTAAAAATATTCCCATTTGATTGGGTGCAATCGGGTTCATATTCGGTAAATGAAATCGTTAATGCAGGTGGTTCAGTCACTGTAAATGTGCTTGATAAATTACACCCTCCTGTCAAGTCAACATTAACCCAATAGTCTCCAGCATAGAGTTGATTTGCGACTAATCCAGATTGGCCATCCATCCACACTACAGTTGCACCTAAAGGTAAACCTGAAAGCGCTATAGAACCGTCATTACCTCCAAAACATGTTACATTATTTATGGTTGGAATTATTGAAAAATCAGAACTTTCTACCGATTCGGTATAAAGATTTGAACAGCCTGTTGCGTCGGAAAGTTTCAACGAGTAGGTTCCTGTTTCTAATCCATTGATGTAATTTTGTGTTGATCCAGTGCTCCAATCGTAAATGGCAGTTCCAGTTGCCACTAAACTAGACGTAGCTATGGAACCAATGCTTGTTGCACAAGTGGTTGGTATGGAGGCAAGTATAGCAGTTGGCGCTGCATTCATTTGGAAGGGTACTGGCAGCGAGAAAAAACAATTTTGGTCTTCAACGGTATACAGAATGGTAGTTGCCGCTACTAAGTAGATGGGATCTACTTCGGTTCCATTTAATACGGTTCCATCTAAGGTAAAGGTTCCCCCGACTGGACTTACAAAATCGTTTAAATTAACCAAATCAACATTGTTACACAATTGAATTGGGGTACTTGTCAATACAATTGGATTTGTTACAAAACCTGCAGTAACGGTGAAGTTGATGCTCTGTGAAACGAGTGTGTATCCATCTGTGAAATCGATAAATAGCGTAATGCTTCCCGCAATTGGGGAAGACGACGTTATTTTGAATTTAGTTAAGTTTACTCCTGTCAAACCCAAATTTTCCCAGTTAAATGAATTCAGACCACCACCCGTGATTGAAGTGATAGAAATTTTCGCGTTGGGATCGAAATCTTCGATGGACAAACTATCAAAGAGGGTATATGCTTGTCCAGGGCAAAAGGTGAGGTTAGGGTTTTGACCAGCCGCCAATGATGGTGCTTTGTTGGTTATTTTCAAATGAGTGGTTGAGAATTGATCTTGATATTTTACAAATACTCTATCTTGATTTCCATGAGATATACAAGTACTTATTGGATCTGTGGATCCTGTATTCATATTTGGTAAAGCCGGTAAAAATTGTATGTAATCTTGATTGTCATAACGTTTAAGGATACGTGTAGAGTCAGTTCCAAGAATACCTAATGAATAATCTGTATTGAAGGCACTAAATAGAATAGAAGCAATACCGTTGTGATCTTTTGCATATTGGTTATAGTTTGGTCTCCTTCCTGTGCTTGGTTCGGTGTTCGATGTACCAATTACAGGGTCTATTTCAAAGGAAGCTTGGCCTGTTTCAGTTTTTAATATTTGCATATCGATTGCACTTGTACCATTCATAATTACACTTGCGTCGAAAGCAACTGTTGACGTTGTATTAAAGTGAATTAAACTGTCGGGGCTGTAGACATCAAATGGGGTATTCGTTACCATGTTCTTTTTGATTAAGCGCAACTTAAGACCGTCTGAGAATGCTAAATAGCCAAACTGTTCATCCATTTGCGCGTCAATAGCGTTGTCATAAATTTGATTTGCATAAGGATTCATAAGCAAGGTTAAGTCTTGATACGTCCAGGTATTACCTGTTAAAGTAAAATTGTACACGCTATTAGAATAGGTTGAAAAAGCAATGATCAAGTTGTTTGAGCTATAATGCAAGGCAGTGTTCCAAGTAGCGATTAAACCATTTGTATAGGTTGTAGTTTCGGTAGGTAGTAGTTGGTCTGAATTTGTATTGTACCGCTCTACTACAAAGTGTACTCCATCTGATGCAACATAAGCAATTCCTAATTCATTTCCAGATGAAATCAAATCAAATCGGTTCATGGAAGCAACGGGAATTTGTTGCATAAGATTCCAAGAAAGTGAATATTCATTATATTTTTCAATATTCATCATGTATGGGGGGGATGCTGTAACGGTTACAGCAAATAGATCATTACCAACCATTTCAAATCTCGTGTTAGCGGGATTGTATTGTAAATTGGTTTGTGGAAGATCATTCCATGCGGCTTGGCTAAAAGTAGCAGTTAGTCCTGTAAAAAGAACAATTATGCTTAAAATTATTTTCATTTAATTCTTTATTAATTTGATTATTGTAGGATTCGATGCAACTTCGAAATAGTAGAGTCCTTGCGAAAGTTGCTTGAGTGATATTTGTGTTGTGACACCTGTATTTACTCCTTGTTGAACAATTTTACCAGTTTGATCGTAAATGGCGTACGTGATGTTTTCAGCAGCGAATTCACTTAAACTTAAGGTTAATTCGTCGTGTGTTGGGTTTGGATAAAGATGGAATGAGTTATTAATTACAGATTGCAATGAGTTACTGCTATTTCCAGTTCCAGTTCCAGCATTGGTTATCCCTCTTTCTTTGTTGGAACGGGTATAATTGTAGTCGTTCGCTTTTCCAAGTGTTGGGGCGCAAGGGGAAGCTAAATTTACGGCAACAAAATAGTCAACAACTGTGGGTGATATCCCCGCGAGCGAAAAATCATCAGTAGTTGTAATTACTGACGCTGCGGTAGTTTGAATTTCCGTCCAATCGGTGCCATCAAATCTAAATATTTTGTAGCCAACTAAACCAAAACCTTCGTATTGATCCCAGAAAAGTGTTGCGGTGCTTCCGGCATAGGTGGTAGAAAGGTGAATTGTCTTTTGAGCAACAGATATGGGGCCTTCTACACCACAGGTATTAACGGCAGATACTCTATAACGCCAAGATCTGTCGTCTGCTCCTGCAATAACATCGTTAAAAACAGATAAATTGCTGTATTGTACGGTGTCAATCTTACCAAAAATTCCAGCTGATAAATCTTCACGGTATATTTTATAATAATCAATTCCGTATGTTTCGGTTTTTTCCCAAACAACGAGATTCGTTGTTGTAGCTGTGTCAACAGTAACCATGCAAATGGGTTGTTCCAATGGTGGACGAGTTCCAATGTTCATGGATTTAACGGAACGGCAACCAAAGTTAGAAGTTGCAGTTACCGAATACACACCTGCATCAACTCCTGCTAAAAATGGAGTAAATTCACCATTACTCCAAAATGTTTGCGCTACGGTTGCTGTTGGAGCACTGGCAGAAGGAGTTAACGTTAAATCTATTCTTCCATCTGTATTCTGACATCCAGAGTTAGTGATAGATGCATTGATGATTAGTGAGCCTTGTTCATTCAAATCCATTGATTTTGAATAACTGCATCCCGCATTTGAAATAGTTACAGTATAGTTTCCATAAGCTAAACTAGCTGCAGCATTACCTGTAGAAGCCGAATTTGTCCAGGCATAGGTATAGGTTGCACTTGGTAATACAGTTATTGAAATTAAACCATTACTTCCTCCACATGTTGGTTGTGAGACTGTTGCGAAATTAATCACCGGACTTGTTTGCTGAGCAATCAAATCGACAGTATAAATTACCTCACATCCTGTAGGTGTTATCACGCTGGCAACATACGTTCCTGCTGGTAAACCAGAAAGGGAGGCTCCGCTCATTCCGTTGTTCCAAACAATGGTACATTGACTGGTAACATCAAGTGCCAGACCAATGTTGGTAACAGTTAAAAGAATTGTTCCATTGGTTGATGTAGGACACGGTGGCTGTGTTCCGCTATTTACTATTGCGTATTCTAATGGCACATACAAAGCAGTTCCGGTTGCCTTACAATTGTTGCCGTCTGTAGCCATACAGGTATAGTTTCCTGGAACAACGTTTGATCCTAAATTCCACGTTTGTATTCCATTGTTCCATAAATAGCTATAAACACCAGTTCCTCCTGTAACATTGGCGCTAATCGAACCAATGTTCAAACAAGATGGAGTTAGCGACGAAACTGTCATTATAGGAGCGTCTACCACTACATAATTACCAGTAATTGAATATAGGCATCCGCTGATATCGATAGAATATTCAATTGTGCCAATTAATGGTAGGTTAGGAACATCTGCGAACCCACTAATTACAGGAAGTGAATTAAGGCTAAAGTTGCCATTTGGGTAAGTAACAAATTGCGAAAGTGATAAATTCGTTTCATTATCACAAAATTTGAGGGTAGGAGAAGTGAATTGTACAAGTGAGGGGTTTGTTAGGTTCGTGCTAGCCGGAATAATTCCAGAACTTAATGTGCTAAAAACGTAACCATCTGTTGCATTGATGTCAAAAGAAGAAATCGTTCCTGCACTTAGAACTGTTCCATAAATTTTAAAATGAGATATTCCGAATTCTGTATAAAGATATTCCGAATTTAGTCCTCCCAAATTAATAGGGTTTATGAAATTGGCGATACGAACTACATCTCCATCTGCATCTTTAATCTGGTAATCGTCAAATAATACAGAATTTACTCCAATGCATAGGCCACTACTTGGAGTATTAGTTATTCCAATTAGCGAGGGCTTTTCTGAATATATTTGAACATTATGGACGGTAGACAAATAATAGTCAATTCCAACGTGTTTGGCATCTTCACTTAGCGCACTTACGATTCCATACTTATAAGTAAAACTTGATCCTGAAGGTGTGTTTGGGTTCAACATCGGAACGAAAGTGTTTGTTCCAGATAGGTCTTTTCTAAGTACATTAATTGCATTAGCTGTTCCATCAAAAAATTCACAAGCGATGTAGCTAAATCCTGGAGTTGACTCAACTCCAAAGGCACCAGCATTAGTATTGATTGGGCTAAAATTTTCAGAAGTAAGTGTAAATGAAGGGCTCAACATGTCAATATTATATTCTGCGGTATTAACGGTAGCGTCTACCACCAAATATCCTGAACTAGTAGTTTTATCTCCGTGTACAATTCCCGACAAATTCAAAACATCAGGGGTGCTTACTGTCGGACCATAAGTAATAACGCCGTCTGCCCCATTGGCACTATAGGCAAAAGAACCTCCGATCAACGTGCTTTTATTTACCACCATTCTCGATGCCACTCCAGAAGGAGCTTTTTTTGCGTAAATATAAATATTTGTGTTATCGGAATACAGTTGAAGTTTGGAACCAAAGTATGCTGTTACGATTGGATTAACGGCGGTAGTAATATCAAAAATTTGTGATTGAGCAAGTGAGCTTCCACACTTTAAAAAACTAATATTGCTTGGGCCAGAATTGTAAAGAACGTAATGTTCATCTATGCCCGTACCTAGGTCATAAACCCAGTTCATTTCCAATAAATTAAATGGTGAAGTTTGATAGATTGGCATTGAACTGAAAGCAACTTGTATTTGGTTAGAATTTAAGGCATATTTGAACAATCTAAATTCACTACCACCAGCAAATGGATCTGCACTCGTCATGCAGTATGCAACATTATTTTTTACATGAACTTGCAGGGTGTCTAAACCCGGAATGATCTGTGTGGAATCAATTCTGTACCACGTTGAATTCGACTGCTCATATTTGTCAATATGTATTTTACTAAAGGAAGTTCCTTCATTTTTGATGTGAAAATAATAAAGGTCGTTCCCCATTATTGCCATATCTCTTGGACTTCCATAATTGTAAAATGGATCATTTGGTATAGGATTGCCAAAACTTATTTGAGCATTGCTGGAACTCCACAGTAGGAGAGTCAGCAGCGAAAGAACCAATTTTATTTTCATGAATTATTTTTATCAAATGAATAATACCTTGCAAAGATACTCAATTGACGTATAATTTCTATAAAAGTCACTAATTAATGAATGAAAGAAGGTTTTTTAACGATGAATGCCATCTAGGTATTTTTATATGAGTTAAAACAAGGACATATCGTAAAATCATAAAAACCTCACAATCTACTTATGTTACAGGAGGGTTGTGAGGTTTTTTATAGCGGAAGCAATAAAAACAGAACTGTTTTGTTTACGCTTATTTTTTGATAAATATCAATTGTTTTGAATCGTTTTTGTCTTGAATTGGAATGAAGTAGATGCCTGGTGCTAAATAAGATACATCCATAACGGTTTTACCCAAACTCAAGGATTGGTTTGCAATTAGCTTACCCGTTGCGTCTAGTATTTGAATTGATTTTATTGAACCATTATCTGTTTCAATGGTTAAATTTTCATCGGCTGGATTCGGGTAAATCATTAACTTGGCGCCGTTTTCAAACGTTATAATTCCATTACTATTGTCTCCAGTTCCACTTCCAGCATTAAAAATCCCACGTTCTTTATTAGAGCGTGTGTAATTGTAATCATTAGACTTGTTTAAATTTGGAACACAAGGAACTGTAAAGTTTAACTCAATCATATAATCTAATCCTAAGATTTCAGGTGGCGTATCGACGTATAAAAACTGAGATGCTCCAACCGTTTGAATGAGTGTCCATGATGAATTTGTGGTTTTGCGGTAAACATCATAATTCACAACGTTTTGTCCTTCATATTCATCCCAAGTTACATTATAATCTCCTGCAATTGTTCCAGGATTTACGCTGATATTCATGGTTTTGAATCGATTGGATAAAGGCCCTTCAATTCCACAATCGTTTACTGCGGATATTTTATACCTCCAAGATCTTTCTACAGGGGAAGCAATTACGTCATTAAATATAGATAAACTTTCATAGTGCACGGTGTCTATTAATTGGAAAACGCCTGAGGTCCCTACTTCTCTATAAATTTTGTAATAGTCTATTGTTGGAATTATTGGTTTTTCCCATATCACAATATTGGTCGTAGAAGCAGTGTCAACGGTGACCAAACATATGTCATTTTTCGCTGGTCGTTTGGCGTTTAGCACCCAACCGAAATTTGATTTACATCCATCAGAACCAGTTATTGAACAGGTATAAACGCCAGGCCCTACATTTAATTTATCCTCGTTTGTTCCTCCGTTTTCCCATAATATTTGAGATACGGTTGCTGCTCCGGATTGTGTTCCAAGCATTGGAGTAACATCAACCATACCATTCGTTAAACCACAATTTGGTCTTTGTACATCTGCTTGTATCGCAATACCTGACGCATCGGATAATGCAAAAGTTTTGGTAGCAATACATCCAGCGTTGTCGGTTACGGTTACAGTATAAAATCCGCTGGTTAAGCCAGTAATAAAATCACCAACCATGGTATTTGTCCAAGCAAAACCGGTTGGAACAGCTTCGGTGTTACACGTTACATTTAATTCCCCGTCACTTGCGCCGCAAGAGCTTGGTGAAGTTGGGAAAGCAGTAAGCACCATTGCTTCAGGTTGATAGAGGGTCCATGAACTTGATATTTTACAACCGTTGGCATCTGTTAAAACCAAATGGTGGTTGCCGGCACTTGCATTTGTAAGTGTTGGCGATCCAGCACCATTACTCCATGTATATAAAAATGGACCGATACCACCTGTAATTACAGGCGTTATGGTGCCATTTTCTGATTCAAAACACGTTAAATTGGTAGATGTGCCTGAAAGGGTAAAATCATTTGCTTGTATTTCCGCAATTCCTAATGCTTTACAACCGTTGGCATCAGTCAAACGGAAAACAAACGTTCCTGGATTCAAATTTATGGCATCAAAATCATTTTGAACCCCGTGATTCCAATAGTGAATGAAAGGAGCAGCACCACCTGACACCGTTGCGATTGCGTTTCCATTTGCAGCACCACAACTTGTTGCATTTGTGGGTGTTATGTTTATTTGTGGGGCATCATTTATAGTAACACCAAGTGTGTCATTATCCATACAACCATTTACGATTTTGCTGTAAATCACATTTTCAAAGCCGCCGGAAACAAATGTAGTGGGGTCAAAATAGTCTATTGCATTCGGTGTTCCAGCAATGCGCCAAACCCCGTTTTGGGTAAGTTGATAAGTACTTAAGTCAATCAATTCGCCATTCGAACACAATGAAGCTGTATTGGTAGTGATGTTCATCCCACTTGGGGTGATTAAATTATGATTATGAGTTGTAATTCCTATACCATCTGTAAATTGAATACTAAGCGTTTCATTTAAGTTTTGTTCGGTGGAATTAATAAAAAATATAAAGGTTTTGCCCCCTGAAATAGGATATTCCTCATACATAATGTTTGCTGTTATCACTGCTGGATTTGAACATGTTGCACCAGCAAATGTTATGTTGTCAAAATCAGCGTCTGTAATATTGATTCTAAACATTGGGGAATAATATAACTCGCCACAAGTAGAAAAATTAACATTGCTAACTACTACCGGAAGATTATTCGGCGGTGGGGCAACAGATAATGAGGTAAGTGCCAAATTACTAGTGCTTAATGACAAAATGGTTAGGCAAGACAGAACAAATATTTTCATGATTTACATAATATTTTTTAAAGGTCGTGTTTTTTTTTGGTTCACGGTTTTCAAATGAACAAAACGTTGGTTCGGTAGATTAAATCTTAATTTTCACTTAATATAGTATACTTTTTTATTCTTTAGGCGAATAATTCACGCATTACTTCATCAATTCTTTCGCAGAAAACAATTTCGATGTTGTATTTTTTTGGGTCCACTCCTTTGTTGAATTTTGACACAATTATTTTTTCGAATCCAAGTTTTTCTGCTTCAGAACAGCGTTGATCTATGCGTGTAACTGGTCGTACTTCTCCAGATAAACCGACTTCTGCAGCCAAACACACACCTTTAGGGATAACAAGATCGGCATTGGAACTTGCAATGCTGGCCATAATGGCTAAATCTATTGCGGGATCTTCAACACGAATTCCCCCAGCGATATTTATAAAGACATCTTTTGTTCCAAGTTTGAATCCACAACGTTTTTCCATTACCGCCAAAAGCATATTTAACCTTCGTGCATCAAATCCTGTACTCGACCGTTGCGGTGTTCCATAAACCGCAGTACTTACTAATGCTTGCACTTCAATCATTATCGGGCGCATTCCTTCAACTGTTGCCGCAATTGCAACACCACTTAGACCAGCTGCCGAACTTGTAATTAATATTTCAGATGGATTGTCAACTTGCCTTAATCCAGAACCCTGCATTTGATAGATCCCCAATTCATTCGTGCTACCAAAACGATTTTTTACAGAGCGCATGAGTCTATAAATGTTATTCCGGTCGCCTTCAAATTGCAAAACCGTATCTACCATGTGTTCTAAAACTTTTGGACCCGCAATCGCACCATCTTTGGTGATGTGTCCGATTAGAAAAACGGGGACATCTGTTTGTTTAGCGTAGCGTAACAATTGTGCAGTACACTCTCTGATTTGGGAAATGCTTCCTGGTGCACTTTCAATTTGAGTTGAATACAGCGTTTGGATACTGTCAATAATCATCAATTGAGGCGCAACTTCTTCTGCTTGAAGAAAAATATTTTGAATATTAGTTTCAGTTAATACATAACAAGATTCCGTATTTGCTCCTAATCGTTCTGCACGCATTTTGATTTGTTGATCGCTTTCTTCTCCAGAAACGTAAAGAATTTTAAGATCAGGATTTCCGATCGCTTGTTGTAAAAGCAAGGTTGATTTTCCAATACCTGGTTCACCACCAATCAATACTAAAGATCCTGGAACTAATCCATCACCGAGAACTCGGTTTAATTCTAAATCGGCAAGTTGAATGCGACGTTCTAGTTGGGGAACAATTTCAGTTAATTTTTGAGGTTTTGCTGTCCGCCCAGAATTGGTGGAAAATGCAACAACTTGAGCTGATTGCTTTTCAACAACTTCTTCTATAAATGTATTCCATTCCTGACAAGAAGGACATTTTCCAAGCCATTTTACCGCTTCGTATCCGCAACTTTGACAAAAAAATGCACTCTTAACTTTGGCCATATTGATTCTGATCGTTAGAAACACAAAGGTAATTAAATGAGGAATTGAATTTACGGAATGCGTGCTAATCAAAAGGAAATAATAAATTTCTTTTAGCTACCTTGATTAATTCAGTCCGCAAATGCTCATCTTTGTAATTGTGTACAAGGGAAAAGAAAATGTTGTTTTAATGTCAGAATTGTTTTCTGATGAAGTTTGTTCCTCACGTGCAGCGCGAGAAAAAATAATGCGATTTCATGAAGAATTCCCTTTAGCAAAAACAACTCGGTTTCCATTGGATTTGATTTTAAGTAATTTCGAAAAATCAAAACGGTTCTTTGAGCATAAGGCAAAAAAGAGCGATCAAATTCACGCAAGGAAATGCACGGTTCAATTTGTGGATGAATGGGATGCGCTAGTGTTTTTTGAAAGGAATCATCTGTTTGCGCCAATAAAAACATTTCAATACCTTGGGTTATATGCCAATGATATTTTGGTAAGTGTAGCAAGTTTTTCAAAAGGCAGGACGTTGAATCGCTTGCCCGAAAATCGCTTGTCGCACGAATTGATTCAATATTGTACTGTGGGTGGATCCCATGTAACAGGAGGTTTAAGTAAATTGGTAAAGTTTTACGGCAAAGTAACCCATGCAGGAGATATTATGACTTACGTTGATGCAAGTTTAAGTGATGGTACAAGTTTTGAAAATGCGGGATTTGTGCATCATTCTAAATCGAAGGAATTGTTTTTTTTGGTGGATAAAAAAACGCATGTTAGATCTCGTGGCTTGGGTAAAAATAGTACAACGATACCTGATACAGCGTATAGGATCAAAAACCAAGGAAATTGGAAAATGGTGTTCTCATTTATTAAAGCTGAAAATGATGGGAAAAAGTAAATACGAGGGCATTGTAATTTTGGGTCCAACAGCTTCAGGAAAAACTAATTTAGCAGTTAATTTAGCAAATCGAATAAATGGTGAAATTATTAGTGCGGATAGTCGACAAGTTTACAAATTTTTGGACATTGGAACAGGAAAAGATTTGGCGGAATATAACCAATTCGAAACACAGGTTATACATCATATGATAAATATCATTTCACCTAAAGAACAATTTTACTTAAAAGATTTTATACCATTGGTTTACAATACATTTGATGTTATTTTGAAACAAAATTTAGTGCCAATTATTTGTGGTGGAACAGGTCAGTACTTAGATGTTTTTCATAAAACTATGAATGACGTTTTCATACCGGAAAATGTAGCTTTACGCGATGAACTAAAAAACAAAGAATTAGAAGAATTAATTAGTGTTTTGGATGCGCAACAAAATCAAATTAAAAATATAATTGATAGATCGACGAAAAAGCGAATTATTAGAGGAATTGAAAAGTGCATGTATCTTGATAATAATGAGTTTAAGACAAACTATACCTTTAATTATAATTTGATTTATTTTGGATTGAATCCATCGATAAATTTGAGAAGAAGCAGAATCGATAAACGATTGAAACAACGACTAGATTTTGGTCTAATTGAGGAGGTAGAATTGTTACTTGCGTCGAAAGAAATTACAGTAGAGCGTTTAGAAAAATTGGGTTTAGAATATCTATTTGTTGCCCAATATTTGCAAAATAAATTAACTAAAGTTGAACTCTACGAAAAGTTAAGGGTAGCCATTCATCGTTATGCGAAACGACAAATGACTTGGTTTCGAAAAATGGAAAAGGAAGGTGTTCAAATCCATTGGCTACCGGAAAATAGTACAGTAGAAGAACAAATACAGGTTGTTTTGAATGCGTATTCGGGTGGTGCGTAATTCGCGTTTTGTAATTCTTGCAAAATATTTCATACCTTTCTGTAACTTTTTTATCCAACAAAAGTCTAAAGTAAAAACCTGTAAATGAACGTTAGCGAATACAATAATGCAATAGATCTATATTCTGATGGGATATATCGCTTTGCGTTAAAGCATATTCGGGTAAAAATGTATGCAGAAGATATCGTACAAGATACGTTTACGAAGGTTTGGGTTAAGCATGAAGAAGTGAGTGCTGAAAAGGTAAAGTCTTATCTTTTTACTACGGCTTACCATGCAATAATTGATTTTATAAAAAAGGAAAAGCGTAACGGTGATATTGAACACGCAAGTGAGCCAACGGGTAAAACGCCCATTGCAGAATTTGATTTACAAGAACAATTGCACGCCGCTTTAGAAATGCTTCCTACAGTTCAAAAGACAGTTGTTTTGTTGAGAGATTATGAAGGATACAATTATGCTGAGATAGCCGAAATCACTAAACTGACAGAAGCGCAAGTGAAGGTTTACATTTTTAGGGCAAGACAAAGCTTAAAGAATTACATTAAAGAAATAGAAGTACTCGTTTAACTATGAAAATTACACTAGAAAATTACGAAGAATTTTACCTTGATTATTTAGACAAGACGCTAGATGAACAGGATAGAAATGCCTTTGATTCTTTTTTGATTTTACACCCCGAGTTAAAATTGAACGACGAAGAATTACCGGTTTTGGAGCATATTTCTGTGACATTAGATTTGGCGGTTAAGGGGAATTTAAAAATATCGGAGGATGCAGAATTAGCAAACTTGGACTACTTAATGATTGGAGAAATAGAAGGGGTGAATTCGGCTAAAGATTCAGCACATGTTCAGAAAATTATTAGCAATAATGAGTTAGCTGCGATAGCGTTTAAACGTTACCAAGCAACACGCTTAAGTCCTAATTTGAACGAGAAGTTCGAAAATAAAAGTGCATTGAAAAAACGTGCGGTGATTGTACTTTGGCCTTGGTTAAGTGCGGTTGCCGCTGTTGCAATACTATTTTTTACAGTTTATAAATTTAGCGGAACGGCTGACCCTCAAATAGCACATAAAGAAAAGGTTAAAAAGGAAGTTGGGCCCAAGAAACTTCCAACTCAAATTACGCAAGAACAGGTATATCAGGCTGTGAATAAAGTTCGTAATGTCAGAAAAAATAAAAATATTGCTACAGATTCAGTAGCCAAGATCCAGGTAAGGGAGAAAGTTGAATTGCCGATCATTCAGGATGAAAATAATACTCACATACCGATAATTGTGCATCAAACACCCCAACAAATTGATCCTAAAAAAGAGGAAAATACACCATCGTTACCAGATTTAACCAACGGAATTGCATCAGCTTCTGTACCAAAGAATAGTTCTCGCTACGAACTTAGACCGTATGCATCAATGCCGAATCCAGTTTCTGGACTTACTTCAATAGCTCAAAAAATTATTGGCACTGAGGTAGATTACAGAAGCGCTGAGCCAACCAAAAGAAAATCTGGTGGCACACATCTTAAAATCGGAAAATTCGAATATTCGAGAAGAAAAAGATAAGGCTTAAAGCAGCTCTTTGATATTAGTAGTAAATAATTTTACTGCGATAGCCAATAAAATAATTCCAAACACCTTTTTAAGAATTGCAATTCCACCTTCTCCTAAAATACGTGCTATTTGTTTCGTGCTTTTCAGCACCAGAAAGACAATAAGTACGTTAATGAATATTGCTATTACGATATTAACATATTCAAATTCTGCACGTAAGGAAACCAACGAAGTCATCGTTCCAGCCCCTGCAATGATAGGGAAAGCCAAGGGGACAATACTTGCTGTTTTACCCACAACGTTGTCTTTGAACACCGTAACTCCAAAGATCATTTCACATGCCAAAGCAAATAAAAGCAATGATCCAGCTACGGCAAACGCTTCTACACTTACGCCAAATACGTTGAGGACACTTTCTCCAAGAATAAGGAATCCAAGCATTATTCCAAGCACAACGACACTTGTACGCATGACAGAGATATCGCTGTTGTCTGTTTTTAGTTTTATGATTACGGGAATAGATCCTATGATATCGATCACGGCAAAAAGCACCGTGCTTGCCTTAAGCATATCTCGCATGTTAAATGCGTCGAATACGTATTTATTTAAGAAGTCCATCATAGTTTATAATTTTTACTGAGTAAAAGTGTGAAGATAATAGTTTTCATAGCTTACATTGCGTAACCGCCGTTGCTTGTGGCGTAGTTGTGCCGTTGTTACTTAAGGTGTTGGTATATGAATTAGTGATAGACTGCTCCTTGTTTTCACATGCCGAAGTTGCCGTTTTTTTGTTCATCTTTTCAGAATATTGCGCAGAATTGTCTAGGTGGTTTGTTGCTCCTCCGCTTGTAAACAGTAATGTTGTAGTGCACGAACAGGTATAAACTTTCTTGCAAGAAATGAAACTAAATAAACCGAAAACGATTAAGAGTAATGTTGAGATTTTCATGGGAGTTGTTGCAAGGTAATTAATTAAATGGTAAACTGTCAATAAATGCGGCTAAGTCATAATCTTTAGGGCCGATTTCCTTTAAATCGTGAGTGAACAATTCAATTCTTAATTTGGAACATTTGTAAATTTGCATGTCCGGATGATGACCAACTTTATCGGCATGAACGGCTATAGCCGTAATAAATTCAACCAATTCAGTTTGATTTCCAAACGAAAATTCTCGACTTAATTTCGAGTCTTTAATTAACCAATTCATGTTTTTTCCAAGTTAGTGACAAATGTACGATGGATTCTAACAATACAACCAAACTTGGTAATACAAAATAAGTACTTTGAATTTCTGTCGTGATAAACGAGCGTTCTAATACGGTTGCGATTACATAATTTTCATGTGAAGTTTCCTCCAACAGGGCCGAATTCGTTTCCCCGAATGAAGAAATGATACCCGCGCCAAATGCTTTAAGCACATTGTCTTCTAGAATAAGACCAAATTCAATGGTAAACCAGTATAGGCGCTGAAGTTTTAGGAGTTTTTCTTCGTCATCTAAGAGCGTAACACCTAACTTTCCAAATTCATGCACGAAGTTTGAAAATACTGTATTGGACAATAAAGGAACATGTCCAAAAACATCATGGAACATATCAGGTTCTTCTAAGTAATCAAGTTTGTCTTTTGAACGCAACCACGTAGATGCAGGAAATTTCTTTTGAGAAAGCAAAATAAAGAATTCATCGACTGGAATTAGTCCGGGAACACAATGTATTTCCCAAGCGGTTGAAGTCTCAAACCACGCATTAATTGCTTCGAAATTTGGCACTTCGTTCACATTCAACACAGAATGCATATCGTTTAAAGCGGACAAGTAATGTTGACTTCCCTTGACTTTAAGGTTTTCAAATTGTCTTTCGAATAGCGTAGACCACACGATGAGGTCTTCTGAGGTGTAATTTTCAAAGATTTGCTTCATAATTAATTTATTTTTGGTGGTTGTTTTCAAAATTTTGGGCAAAAAAATACCCGACTCAAAAGAACCGGGAAACGTTGTTATTTTTATGAAATACGTTTATACTACCAGTTCTCTGTTTGAGTTGGATAATATAAATAGCTCGTGTTTTTTGTGTGTAACATGCGACAAAGATAGAAAGTTCGGTGACAAAATCAAATCGAATATTTGAACGTTTGATCTCAACTGCATTGGTTTGGCAAATTCATCTTGACAAACGCTAATTTTATGTTGTGTAACGTTTTGCAAATAGGCGCTCGCGATATTGGCGCTTATTTGCTGTTAACAACTGTCTTTTCTTTTTTTTCTTCAACATCTATATAATTCACATCAATTCTTAACCGTTCTGAAATCGTTATATACATCATGGAACCAGTTTGGTGCATTTTGTTTAAAACATATCCTCTTTTAGGCGTTAAGCAAATTCCACATTCTAGAAAAGGGTCCGAAAAGTCAGAATCTATTATCAGTGAATATAAACTATCATTTTTTTTGTTGAAATGCAGATTTTTGTCATTGTCACCAAAACCATTAACAGCAAGGTACAAGTCCGTAAACTCCAAAAATTCTTTTTTGAAAGCGTTGTTTTTAAATTTAAACATGATTTCTTTATTTTTTGGATATCTATCCAATGAAACATTATTTACACTAATGTCAATGATAAAATCTTTTTCTTTGTGGTCAGGAACCTGTATAGTATCAATGATATTTGTTGGTTGAATAGATGTTGATGGGGCTAAATAATAGACGTTAAGGTCTTCTTTTTTATCAATGATCCATTTATCCTTTAGTTTTTTAACTTTGATTAAATAGGACAGATTTTCACCATTGTTCAAGCGATACTTGTAAATGAAACTGGCAAAAGATGAATTGTTAGAAATGTACATTCGAGAATATTCAATATAACCAAAACAACCAGGTTTGTTTATATTATCATGTTCTTTGTAATCAATTTTCTTATTTAGGACATGGATTCCATTAATTTCTTTTATTATCGAGCAGTCAACTTTTTTTGATTTTAGTTCATTGCTATATAGAAAATTTACAAATTCATCAGAAAGCCCCGAAGAACAAGTGTATCTTTCACCACTTGCAGGCACAGTTAATTCTGTTGACAAAATGACATTTAATTTGTTGTTTTGTTTCATTTTTTCGTGTTCCGGCCAAAATGCATTTTCTCTTGATTCTAGAAGATCGCTTGATTCACCGCCTTCAGCCGGCACAATTAGTTGGACTTCTCTTAAATTTGGAGTCAATTTATAAATGGTTTGTTCAATTATTTCTTGTTCAATTTTAGCAGAATCATCGTTTTTCCCATTGTCAGAACATCCAACGAGATTAAATAATAAAAGTATTCCTAATAGTTTCTTCATGGTTGTTAACTTGTATATACGCAGCTTTTAACTGCTTACAATTGATTAAAATCGAATTTCATTCTGATTTCATTTTGATGATTCTGTCATTTCAAATATAATGGTTTTCAACTAAAAAAACAGATGATTTTTAAACTAATATATTATCAGATACATTAATAAACCTAGAAACGAACTCTTTTTTAGGAAATCGTTTTACGACAAACCCATTCCAAATTTCTATTGTTTCAATATTCATGTACAAATAATCGTCTCCAATATCAAAAAACAAAGAGCATTTCGTGTAATTCCATCTCTTATGCTGGTACTTCCATTGCATCAAAAAATAGTCCTCGTTGTTAGAATGGCTTTTGTATCTTTTTTCAAACATTTCAATGTATTCCTCGCCAGGACAATTATCACGTAATTTTGTAACTTCGTCATCTTTATCTTGTTTTCTGAGATCTCTAATAATTCTATCCTTATCTGTTGCCCAAGGCATAATAATGCATTCGTAAAATGCATCCTGAATGTTTTTATGAAAAAAAATGTTCGGTTTAAAAGGTAAAACGTCAACAATCCAGAACATTTTACCGTAGAAATTTTCACGAGATTCAATTTCTTGTAAGCTGATTGGAGAATGCTGAAATTCTATTGTCAGGTGTCTTGTAGGGTGATATATATCAGCAATATGTTTCTCTCCTGTTTCTAAGTCGTTCTTTACAACCTCTTGAAATGCGACGGGAAATTTATTTTTCCAGTTTCGGTGCCATTCCGTTTCACCTTCATACCAAATGTCACACTCTACAAGTGTTTTGTGTTTCCAATGATGAACCATGAAATTACCGCAATGTGCAATTGTTTCTGCGCCACAACAAATACAAATTCCTCGTTCTCCTGAATGAAGAGCTTCCCGTTTTTCTGTTTCAACAATTGCAAACTTCATGCGACAATAATTTCTATTCTTGGATATTTAATCTCGGGACTGTTAATATACTTACTTTTATTAAGGAATCGGATAACGAAAAAAGCTTCACATTTCTGTGAAGCTTTTTGAGTGGTCCCACTTGGAATCGAACCAAGCACCTACTGATTATGAGTCAGTTGCTCTAACCGAATGAGCTATAGGACCGTTGAGGAGTGCAAAAATAGTAGATTTTTTGAATATAAACCACATTCCGCCGAAATTAGATTGCACAATGCCCAGTATCTTTATTATTTCCTCAATAATCGTTCGACTAATTATGGAAAAGGAAGCAAAGCAACGAGATGCGTAATTACCTTCAATTAGCAATAAATACAGTTTTGTGCATGACAAAAAATTGCAATAGCACTGTTTAAACCTTCTCAATTCTTATCTTTGTGCTTCAAAAAGAAAATACACGTTTAAATTTCAATTATGTATCGTTCGCACACCTGTGGTCAATTACGACTTTCAAATCAAAATAATGAAGTAACACTTGCTGGATGGGTGCAAACGAACCGAGATTTAGGCGGAATGACTTTTTTAGATGTACGCGACCGTTATGGTATTACGCAGTTGGCATTTAACATGGATGAAAACAGTGAGCTTTGCCTGGCAGCGCGTAAATTGGGTCGAGAATTTGTAATCCAAGTTACAGGAACTGTGGTTGAACGTTCAAGCAAAAATTTGAATATCCCAACCGGAGAAATTGAAATCAAAGTGAGCAAGCTTACCTTGTTGAATGCTTCTAAAACTCCCCCATTTACCATCGAAGATGATACAGACGGAGGAGAGGAAATTCGCGCACAATACCGTTACTTGGATTTGCGTAGAAACCCCGTTCAAGAAAAATTGAAATTAAGAAATAAAGTGGCGCTGGAAACGCGTAAATATTTGGATAGCCAAGAGTTTATGGATATCGAAACTCCTTTTTTGATTAAGTCTACACCCGAAGGAGCCCGCGATTTTGTGGTGCCAAGTAGAATGAATGAAGGTCAATTTTATGCTTTACCTCAATCGCCACAAACCTTTAAGCAATTGTTGATGGTTTCTGGATTTGACCGTTATTATCAAATCGTTAAATGTTTTAGAGACGAAGATTTAAGAGCAGATCGTCAACCTGAATTCACACAAATAGATTGTGAAATGGCGTTTGTGGAACAAGAAGATATTTTGCAAATGTTTGAAGGATTAATCAAGCATTTGTTTAAAACCGTGCGCGGTGTTACCTTCGAAGGAGATTTTCCTAGAATGGATTATGCCGAAGCCATGCAAAAATATGGGTCGGATAAACCAGACATTCGTTTTGGAATGGAATTCGGATATATTAAAGAATTTACAAAAAACAAAGGATTTCCGGTATTTGATGCGGCCGAATCGGTAATTGCAATTGCTGCAACCGGCGCAAATGGGTACACACGTAAACAAATTGATGAGTTAACGGATTGGGTGAAGCGTCCGCAAATTGGCGCTACCGGCTTGATTTATGTGCGCATGAATGAAGACGGAACGTTAAAAAGTTCGGTAGATAAATTCTATGATGAAGCTACCTTGAAGTTATGGGCAGCCGAATGTGGTGCAGTTTCAGGAGATTTAATCTTGGTACTTTGCGGCGCGGAAGAAAAAACGCAAAAACAAATGAATGAATTACGCCTACACATGGGAACGGTGTTAGGTTTACGCAAAACGGATGAGTTCAAACCATTATGGGTATTGGATTTCCCATTGTTGGAGTGGGACGAAGAAAATAACCGTTACCATGCGATGCACCATCCATTTACTTCTCCGAAACCGGAGGATATGCACTTAATCGCAACACATCCAGGAAAAGTTAGAGCAAATGCGTACGATTTAGCAATGAATGGTGTAGAGCTTGGCGGAGGTTCAATTCGCATTCATGATAGAACATTACAAGCTCAAATGTTTGATTTGTTAGGTTTTACACCAGAAGAGGCACAAGCACAATTCGGTTTCCTAATGAATGCATTCGAATATGGGGCGCCGCCACACGGTGGATTGGCGTTTGGACTAGATCGTTTGGTAGCAACTATGGGTGGAAGTGATTCTATTCGGGATTATATAGCCTTCCCTAAAAACAACAGCGGACGTGACGTTATGATTGACGCACCTTCTCCAATTGACGCTGCGCAACGCAAAGAATTGGGTTTGTAATTAATGAATAATTTGTATCTTGTTGCCTCAGCACAGTTATGAAATCTATTCTACTTTTTTCTTTTTTCTTTTTTGGTGGATTTTCCATTGTTGGTCAAACCAACTTTGCTGACATTTCGGTTGTAAAATTAGACAGTTTAGCCTTCGTCGCCTTAGAATCTGGTGAACGCAATCCGATACCTTTTGCTGATGAAATTGTAACACGAGAAGCAAATAATCCAAGTATTTACTTGAATAATGCCTATACCGTATTGGCTATTGTGCATAAGAATAAAGGACATTTTGTACTGGCCTTGGAATATAATTTTTTAGCCTTATCTGTTGCCGAAAAATTAAAAGACAACGCAAGAATTTCAGTTTCTTATAATAACATTGGAATTATATACGTGCTGCAAAAAAATTATCAGCGTGCGATTGATTATTTCGAAAAAAGCCTAAAATTAGAAGAGAAGTTACACAATAGCGCTCAAAAATCCATACGCTTGTATAACCTCGGCGATTGCTATTTAAAATTAAAGCAATTCGATGAGGCGTTAGGGTTTTTCACGAGTTCTTTGGTGATTGAGAAAAAACTCAAAAACGATTTGGGTGTATTATATGCTCAATTGGGAATTGCAGAAGTTTATATTCGCTTGAACAGATTTTCGGACGTTAGTCTAACGTTGACCGAAGCAAATAAGCTAATGTCATTTTCAGATGCTGATGCTAAACTACTTTACTATCGCTTGAAAGGGGAAGAAGCCATTGGGAATTCGAATACATCGGAAGCTTTACTTTGGCTGCATATGTTAGAGAAATTTTCGATCGATAAAGACTTGAAAAATGATTTGTTAGACGTTTATTTGTTGCTTTCTACGATCTATCAAAAATCAAATGATTTCAAAATGGCGCTGAGCTATAGTCGAAAATACATTCAGTTAAATGAGCAACTTCAAAGTAATTTTATTAAGAATCAGTTGGAAGACCATACGTTCAAAAATGAATTAAAAGGAAAACAACTCGAAATTAGTTTATTGCAAGAAGAAAAGGAATTAGCGAAAAAAAACGAAGAAAGCGTGCGCGTTTTGCATGCACTCGATGTTAAAATCATTTTGTTTGTAGTTGGGGCATTAATCGTAATACTTTCTTTCGTGTTTCTTGGAATTCGTAAATTTATGCAGATCAGTGAGAAATAATACACGCAATAGAATCCTAGGGGCTAGTTTATTGGCTGCATATCAAATACTGGTGTTATTGTTTTTTGGCTTGAGCTCTTTTCTCGAACCCGCCAAAAATAATACTGTGTTTATTGTGGTGTTTTTTACATTACACGCAAGTTCTCAATTTTTCGTTTTGCATCTTTTCAAAAACAAAAAAGCGCCAACAGCAAAATGGTGGAATGGAATTAGCCTCATCTTTACCCCTTTTCTTGTGGGTGTTTTATCCGTTGGTTTAGGGCAAATTCAACCTCCTTTCATCGTTTCATTTTTACTTTCTATCCTGTTGACCTCATTTGTGCCAGCAACACTTTTCATTCTGTACCATTATTTTTTAGAGTTCAGCAAATTTTTAGCGACAAGATCTAGTGTGCAAGAAAGCTCTGAAGAATCGCCATTTGGCGTATTAAAACTTGAAAATACAAAAGGCAGAATGCGATTAACCGTGCCCATACACAAAATTATTTGCTTTGAAGCCAACGATAACTATGTAACTATTTATTTTGAATCTGAAAGTGGAACATTGGTGAAAAAATTGGAAAGGCTATCCATGTTGAAAGCCGAAGCTTTGGTGCAACAAAACGGAAAATCATTTGTTCGTATTCATAAATCCTATTTGATAAATCCTAGTTTCGTTTTAGAGATAAAAGGAAAAGCGCAAGCTTACCGTGTTCAAATGAAATACATTGAAAATGAACTACCTGTTTCTAGAAGGTTAGATGTGTATGAATTATTACGCTAACCATATACCCTAAAAAATAGCCGTTTACCCCTTAAAATGACTGTATGCGTAGTTAACTAGCGCTTGCCAACATAAAGTTCTTAACCCCGAAGACATGTATTAATTTCGTTTTGCCTCAAGCAACACATATTAAATACTTGACTCATGAACTATACTAAGAAAAATTATTACGAAGGAATTGAAAGAGCTGTAATCGTTATTTTTGCACTCTTAATGAGTGTTTACTCTTTCGCTCAGTTGACAATTAACAATACAAGCAATACGGTTAACCAACTCGTAAACGGAGTATTAGTTCCAGTATCAAGTGGAACTGTAGTTTCTAACATTTCATTTGGCGGCGTCTACAATGTAAGTTCGCGTTACCAAATTGGGCAATTTTCAACTGCAACTACAACTGCAACTCAAATGGGTTTCTCTTCTGGTGTAATCCTTACAACAGGAAACACGAGTGAAGTTCCAATGACACTTGGAATCGATCCTCGAACTACCCAATATACTAGAAACTTCGTAAGCTGTACAGCGGGAGAAATTCGAAAAGGCGGAACTTGTCCATCTGTTGTCAATGATTTAAATGTATTAGCTGGTGGTGGTACGTATTATAATACTGGTGTACTGGAGTTTGATTTTGTCGCTGTTGCCGGTAATGTATCATTCCGTTATATTTTTGGATCGGAAGAATACCGTGATAACAGTGGTTTGATTAATTATCAATGCTCAGATTATAGTGATCGTTTTGGGTTTTTGTTGAGTGGGCCAGGTGTTTCTGGTGGACAAGGTTATACCAATGATGCTAAAAATATCGCACGTTTAAGTAACGGTTCTATCGTATCTATTAATTCAGTTAATAATGGTGTTGTTGGTTCATCTGGTGGCGGGCCAAGTGCTGCAAAATGTCTAGCGGCTAATGCAGCTTGGGTGAATGGTTCACCAACTGCAAATTATTTAGGCACTATTGATGGCACACAAATGAATGGTAACACACGAATATTAACGGCTTATCAAAATGGGTTAACTCCTGGTCAAACGTATCACATCAAGATGGTTATTATGGATTTGAGTGATGGTGCTTATGAAAGCGTTGTTTACCTTGAAGCAAGTAGCTTCACAACTGATGTAATTTTGCTGCCAATAGAATTGAAATCATTTTCAGGACAATGTGTAAAATCAAAAGGGGTTGACTTGACATGGGTAACAGCTTCAGAGCGCAGCAATGATTATTTCTTAGTGGAAAGAGCAAATAATAATACTACTGATTTTGAAATTATCGATACAATCCAAGGGATTGGGACTTCAATGAACCAGAAAGAATACAGTTATACAGACATTAACGCTCCTTTTGGAACAAATTACTACCGTCTGGTTCAAGTAGATTTGGACGGAAGAAAAGAGCAGCTTAGAACGATTGTGGTTGAAACAACTTGTTTGATTCAAAATCCATACAACATCGTTACTGGGTTTAACAGCGCTGCGAATGAAATTACATTATCGTATGATCTTGAGTTGAATAAAGAAATGCTAATGAGTGTTTATAGTGTTTCTGGCGAAGTGATTATGCAACGCAACATCACCTTAGACGCAGAAGAGAATACTGCCAACTTCACTATAGCGGATGAATTAAGCCGAGGCATGTATTTCGTGAGTTTAACCAACAAAGAATCGACCATCGTTACTAAAATTGTAAAGTAACATAGAGGGCATTCGTAAAGTTTTGTTTTAGATAGGTGAAAAAAGCCTGCTTCATTTTATGGAGCAGGCTTTTTATTTCCTACAACCCTTGCGAGTCAAATTGCCTTGCAGCTAAAAAGAATTTTAAGATCCTAGATCCACCGCCGGGCACTTCAACGTGAATGAGATAGGTGCCCGTTGCCAAAGGCAAACCCACAGAATTTTGTAAGTTCCAGTCTTGGTACGTAAGATCATTATCCTTTTTAAAGCTTTTCATCAGTTTTCCAGAAATGTTATAAATGCTTACACTACATTGTGAGGGAAGATTTATGAGTTTCACCCTTGTGTCTAAACGATCGCGTTCATACTCAGAATAAGCATAATACGGATTGGGAACAATACCGATCAAATCCATTGCAGCTTGCAATCCGTCACTGTTGTTGGTTAACAAGGCATTGTCATCCATCTTCCAACTGTACATTGGTTTTGCAGCATTCTTATTACTAAACGTTTTGTTTTCGTATTCTTTTTGAATGCGTGCTTTAATGCGTGCATTGCAAGATAGAAGTGACTGTCCTGGTGCAAGTACGGGGTTTGCCACCCACATTAAGTTACTATAAGCATTCAAATAGCCAATGTTATTAGCCAGTGCTAAATTGTCGTATATCCAATTATTGGATTCTTGGTAAAATGGGCATGCGCTACCAGCAATACCAACACCAAACACATAAATGGGGTGTTGGCCGCCAAGAATTGGTATAAAGTTCTGTGTTAATGTACTTGTAGGATTCCACTTCATATCTCCGCCGTTATCAATACCTAAACTTGAGTTTTCACCAAACGCCATTTGAAGCCGCATTCCGTTTTCGATATCAATGGCATAACCAGGAAACCAGCCTAAACCATAAGTTCCAGTTCCATCAGGTTGTCCTTCTTTATTGACGCTCAAACTTTTACGCAAGACTCCTTTCTCTGCGCCGCCAATTGTGAAACTTTGATTTGTACCCAATTCAATTATAGCACAGCGCGTCCACAGCGTTTTATCGGAAGTGAAAACAATATCAATACTTGAAGCTCGTGCAATCGTACTCCTGTTTACACTTGTAGCATAACTTCCAAAGAAAGCAGGAAATTGAATTGGTGCAAAAGGACATGTGTGTCCCACAAGCGAGTAAGGGGCTAAGCCTCCGTCCCAAATTTTTTCGTATTGTTGGTTATTGTCTTTGTTTATGACATCAGGGTAACAGCCCTCGTCACCAAATCCGATTGCAGGAGCAGCAGCTGGAACTGCATTACTGCCTGATAGGATCCAATTTGTAGGATAATTATCATCTGTATCAGTAATTGGATTGAGCCATCTTTTAGTAGAATCTTTAAATGAAATACTTGAACCGATCGGTAATGCGAACCGATTGAACCTGAAAGAAGTCATTAATTGCCCAGTATTTAATGTGTACGGTATTTGAGTGATTTGAACCGATATACCCCAAGCAGGAATTAGTTGTTCATTGTCTACTTTTATAGTGTTTTCGGATGAAATAGAGTCTATAAATGAACCATTTTCACTGGCATAATGAAAAAGAGTAAAGCGCGCTGTGTCAATTCCTTTTACACTTACATTTTCTGTGGTAGGATTTGAGTAGGTACGGAATTTACATTCGAAATATCCACCAACTACATTCAACGGGTCTATCACTTTTATATTTATCGGACCAGCACCGGCTTTATATGTAGCTTCATTTATCGCACCGTTTGCAAGGATAGACTTTTCAGAATCGTCGGTTAATTCTAAAGACCTTGAACCATTACCTGTTCCATCTAAGCGGGTTACCTCTGGGGAAAAGCCATAAGCATAACTAAAGACCGTTCCTTGCATTTCTGGGGCAGATTTGTGTGGTGTTACACTCACGAATTTTACTGCACCGTAGGCAGATTTTCTACTTGATAAATATCTTTTTTTCTGACCATTCAATAGATTTGGATCTGTAGGCACGTAGGGTTCGTATTCATTGTGGCTATAACTTATTGCCATATAATGATAGGTTTTAAAATTCACCAAATTCTTGTTGGCACCGGCAGCAAAAAGATCCGTGGTTATTTTAAATGAATGACGAATTCCTTTGTTCTCTCCATTAACCATCTCAACGGGTAGAGACGAGTTGATTTCGGCATCAAAATCATGATTGATGATTCGGTCAACGTTGTCTATAATGTCACATTGTGCAACTTGCCGTGCTAAGTCGGTATCTCCTAACTCTGAAATACTTACTTGGTCATTTAACAATTGAAAAATTTGATAGCCTTGAAAATTATAGGTTTCATCTGCATTGGGATTACTACTTGCAATACTTGGATCAAATTCTTCGTATAATTCTTGGTAATTATTGGAATTTGTTGGATTCGATAGGGTTAATATGACCTCTTTATCCAACTCTTGCGCATTCATATTTGGCGCATTGGGTCCTTCAATGATTTTAAAACAGTTTTCAAATAAAGATTGTGCTTTGTCATCAGCAACTAACAATGATTCAACTGAACTGAAAGGATCTGATTGACCAGACCTTGACCAACAAACACCAACTGTTATGTTGTTTACCGCACCTGGTGTAAGTACAAATGGTCCGGCAGATTGAAGAAATCTTCGGTCAGCTGGCGGGTTTCCTGCAGTTTGTTCGGTCCAAGGTACTTGAGGTAATCCTCCAGTTCCCCACCCTAAGGTATCCGTACTTCCAGGGAAAACAAAATCTGCCGGTACGGATGGGTTGGCTTGTGGATCAGAAATATGTCCATTTCCACCATAAACAATCTTAGTGTTGTCTTTCCAGATACCGCGCAGGAATTTATAATATTCTGTAGCATTTTGTGGATCGGTATTGAAACCACCAGAACCGTTATTGTAATACATAAATCTACGCATTCCGAAACGCTCATTATCCACAATGCCATCTCCGAAACCAATTCCATTTAGCGCTTCTTTATCCCCAATTCCAAAGGCATTATCTAGGTTGTCATTATCTTGATAAGGCCCTTCGAAAAAGTCCATTCCAACTGCCGGTGGATTGGCCCCATAGCCCTTAAAGCCGGCCGGACCTTCGTTGTCAACAGCTGTTCCATTGTAAACATATGCCAACCCTCTGTTTACGTCACAACCTACATAATCGTTGTTCGGATTTCCTAAAGCCGCATCAACAAAAACTCCAAAATAGGTATTGAATAGTGTTTGTGTTCCACGATTAATTAATTGATAATTGTAGAAGGTCATGTTATTTATCTGGTCATTCGAAGTAAAAGCAAATGCTTGTGAGCGAATCTCCATGCCAATAGGTTCTGAATTGGTTTCGGTATGGATGTTTCCTTTGTCATTCATTACCCACCAAAAATTTTGATCGCCAAATAAGGAAACGGTTCGGTCAACTTTACACGAAATTGATTTCGTGAAATCGTACCAAGGGTAATCGCCCAATACCCATTCGTAAACGCCGTTATTGTTGCGGTCAAAGAAAGGAGCAAGGTAGTAATCTTGACCAAGAGAAATATCTCCATGTGCTGGCCAGTCTTTTATTTCTAAAGGTATTTGGTAATTCGGGTATAAACTATTTTGAAGATTTGTTCCATTAGCAATGTCATCGAGACCAGCTTCATACCATGAATTAAATTCTTTTACATCGTCTTTTACAGTCACAAAATGTTTGTCGTATTTCTTACATTCTTCAGGTGTAATGGTAGCCGCTCCAGGCGTTAGTGGACCCGTCCAATAATCTTGTCCATCACGGTAACGCAACGCAGCTAGTTTTAATTGGTCGTTGATATCCGTTCCTCCAAGCCAAAGAGCTGAGGTAAAAAGTGCCACAATTCCTGAGTTTTTAGGCACTTCATACATACAGGTGTTTTGATTAGGTATTTGCCATAAGTTACCTCCAGTATGAATTAAAGCCCTAACATTGTTGAGCTCCATTATTGTTTTACCGCTTGGGGGTGTGCAACTTGCTGCACGTGTTACGAGCGGGTTAATTACCGTTTGTTTACCGACCCATGTTTGGCCCAAAATGGAGGAAGTGCTGGCAACAATTAAAAAGACGAGAAGTATTTTAAACATAATGTAGTGGTTGAATAGCTTGTTACTTTTTTAGGCGTTTAACAAAGTCAATAATTAAATGTGTTAAATCGTTGTATTCAGAAAAACTTAAATTTTCAAATTTGTCTTCAATATCGTGGTAATTTTTATTCGGTCCCATAGCGTAGATAAAGAAAGCGGGCACACCCATTTCACTGAAAAAGTAATGATCACTATTGGCGGCTTTTCCTCTAATTTTCACTAATTTTAAATAGGATTTTTTGGCATTAATTTTTTCTAAGGCTTTAAATTCTTTCTCGTGTAAAGTTCCGTTCACAACAGTAATACCATCTTCTCCGCTTCCCATTATGTCTAGGTTTAACAGGAATCGAATGTTTTGCAATGGAAGTAAAGGATTTTGAACGTAATGTTGTGACCCAAGTAATCCTGCTTCTTCACCAGCAAAAGCTATAAAGACGAGGGTGTATTTGGACGGATTTGATTTGTAATAGGTCATTAAATTTAGAAGTAATCCTACGCCACTGGCATTGTCATTTGCCCCAGGAAAATAAGTGGAATTCCCCATTCTCCCTAAATGGTCGTAATGTGCCGTGAAGAAAATTGTTTTAGCGTTTTTAGCTTTTGACGGAAAAGAGGCAATTACATTTCTAGTGTTATGCTTTGTGTTAAATTGTGCTGTAATATCAAGTGTGATAAGCGAGTCTTTTGCAGCATTTATTGCGGATTCTTGTATCCAAAGTTGTAAATATTTACTTTGTTCATCTGCAACCGACCACGTAAATTTTGAGTTATAAAGCTGGGCTGTCGCATAGCTGAGAGAGATTGTTTTGATAATTTCCTTTGCCAGTTTTAAACTATCTTTTTTAAAGGAAAGTACAGGCAGCACTATCAATACGTTATTCGTAGCGGTTATTTTTTGTAGGAAAACGGTTTCTATTTTCTTGTCAAAGAATGCCGAGACTGGGAAATAGACACTTTTTAAGATTCCTGTATAACCAGCAGAAGCCGGGTCCACCATAAAGTCTACTCCAGGCACCAATGACCGCGAATTGGTAGCAGCAGACATCTTATCAGGAAAGGTGTTCACTGGGAAACTAAAATTTTGAAAATAGGTATTGTTTAATGCCAATCCTCCGCGTTTTTGAAATTCCAAAGCGATAAGCTCAGCGGCTAAACTATCGCCGTTATTTACGTAACCTCTTCCGTGGTAATTTGGGGAACATAATGTTCTGACAACATCCTTCTCTGCTTCAAATTGAGCATAAAAGATGCTAGGACATAATATTAAGAGGTAACGATAAATGTTAAACATATTTGCGCTCGTAAGTTAATACCAATTGAACAAAAGCATCAGAGTCTGTACTCATTTTATGAATTTGAACAGATTTATGTAAATGAACATTTGCATCGTCTCTTGTGGCTTTCAAATCGGCTTCTTCTACAAAATTAGCGAAAGCTTCTTGCGATCCAGCGAACAATTCGTTCACGATTTGAAGTTTTTGAGCAAATCCAAATGCGCCAATAAGACTTTCAAGTTTTGAGTTCATGAAGGGAGCGTCGCTTTTTTGTTTCATTTTTTGAAACAAATCAACGTGCGTAGCAATAGGTTCAATTTCTTCAAATATTGATTTTTGTTCCACAACGGGTTCAACTGGTTTCTCAATTGGTTTTACTTCGATGATTATTTCCTCAGGAATATTTTTTGAATCCACTGGTTCTAAATCGTCAAATATTGAAAAATCTATCGTGGGTGTTGGGTTACTTAATACTTGAACCTCAGGTTCATCTTTCATTGCAGGTTTTTCTTCTTCCTTTTTGATGGGAGCAACCACTTTTTCTTCTTCAACTTTGGGTTGAATTATCTCAGAAATATCTTTTCCAAAAACTTTAGATTCGTATGCTTTGTAACGTAATATTAGTGCACGTTCATAAAGGGCGTGTGCGTTGTCTACTAAATCTTCCAACTCTTCTTGTGTTAATACGCCTGTTTGTACATTTTTGAATGCTTCTTTTACTTTTTCAAGTACTTTTTCGGTTGCAGCTAATTCTTTCATTTTCTTTCTTTTTTCAACAATTTGAAGCATTTACCAACTTTATAGTGGTCAACTCTTTTTATTAATCCATTTTTGTGCTGTAAAATTACACAAGTGAAAGGCAAAAAACGAATTTTTACCGTTAAATTGCTTCTTGTCAAGGAAGAAACCACGAATAACAAGGGATAAATAATGTTTTTGGAACAGGAACCTGGGGAACAACGCAAGCAAGGATGGATCGAAGTCATCTGTGGCTCCATGTTTTCTGGAAAAACCGAAGAATTAATCCGCCGGTTAAAACGAGCGGAATTTGCACAACAAAAAATATTATTAGTCAAGCCAAGCATTGATAATCGTTACCATGACGCCGACGTTGTGAGCCATAAAGGGAGTGCATTTAAAGCAATTCCTGTTAATAATTCGAAAGACATATTGAACCTTTGGAAGGGTGAACGTCTGATTGCAATTGATGAGGCTCAGTTTTTTGACGCAGACATCATTGATGTTGTGAATGATTTAGCAAAACAAGGGGTTAGAATTGTTGTGGCAGGGTTAGATATGGATTTTCAAGGAAAACCTTTCGGCCCGATGGCAGGTTTATTATGTATTGCAGAGTATGTAACGAAAGTACATGCGATTTGTCTTTCTTGTGGAAATTTAGCACAATTTTCTCACCGAACAGTTGAGCAAAAAACGCAAGTGTTAGTTGGTGAAACTGAAAGCTATCAGCCTTTGTGTCGAGCGTGTTACAATAAAATAGCACATTGAAGTTAGCGCTTACATATGCCCAATTCCAAAAATTAATTGGTTCAAATAATCCGATAAATTGTGCGATCGGAGTAATTGATCAAGTTATTTATGATACGCGATTAATTTTTGGGCAAGAAAATATGGTGTTTTTTGCCTTGCATTCGGGAAAGCGTTCTGGAAATGAATTTTTGGAGGATGCTTACAATAAAGGTGTTCGAAATTTTGTAGTATCCGCCGTACCTGAGCAACCAAAAGCCGATGCAAACTACTTTCTTGTCGAAAATGTACTAGCGGCATTGCAAGATCTCGCAATATATTTTAGAAAATCTTATAAAGGTGAAGTAGTTGGAATTACGGGCACCTTGGGTAAAACAACCTTCAAAGAATGGGCGTCGGCTACGTTATTGCCTTCAAAAACAGTCTACAGAAGTCCAAAAAGTTATAATTCACAACTTGGTGTAGCGCTCTCAATTTTGTCTGGCAATCAATCGGCAGACATTTGGTTGATTGAAGCCGGAATATCTGAGCCGGGGGAAATGATTCGTTTGTATGAAATCATTCAACCGACTGTGGGGGTGTTTACACATTTTGGTAAAGGACACGGAGCAAATTTTATTGCTGAAACTGAATATTTTTCTGAGAAAATGCAACTTTTCAGCAACGTGAAGGTACTTATCACGCCAAATGAGCCAATTTTTCAAAAGTGTGAGAAAAGTGAAGTACTACATCCAACGAGTGCGGATGAAAACAACATTATTGATTTGCCGTTCACCGAAAAGTCAAGTAAACAAACGGCATTACTAGTAAGTCGATTGGCGCGATATTTTCAAATTGATTCGGCTGTGATTCGCAATGAAATTGGCAAGCTAGAACATTTATCGTTGCGCTTAGAGACATTCGAAGGGGTTTTAGGATCTACCATAATTAATGATACGTATACCCTTGACGAGGAAGCATTTTTGGAAGCTTTAGCCTATCAAAAAGAAGTTGCCCAAAAAAGACCCAAAATATTGTTCTTAAATACTACTACCCAATTTGACCATTTCAAAGCGCTAGCAATACAAGAAGGAGTGGATATAGTTTATTCAACGGCTTCGATTGATCTTTCAATTATTGTGAAAGAAATCGAAAATGCGGTTGTATTAATCAAAGGAAATAGATCTGCTAAAGCTGAGTCGTTAACACAACAACTCAAGCTTAAAAAACATAAGACACAATTAACCATCAACCTGAGCGAGGTAAAGCATAACATTACAGAGATGACTAAACATTTGCCAAAATTTACGAATGTGTTGGCAATGGTAAAAGCAGGTGGATATGGTGCCGGAGCGGAACAATTGAGTTTGTTTTTGCAACGTAATGGGGTTGCATATTTTGGAGTTGCTTATGCAGATGAAGGGGTGGAGTTGCGAAAAGCAGGAATCACAAAACCTATTCTCATCATGAATGCAGAGGAAGAGGCATTCGAAGATATAATTGCTTGGAACTTGGAGCCTGCAATCTATGACCTAGCACAATTAAACGTGTTTGTCTCAACCTGTATAAACTTAGGCGTAACTCAGTTTCCTATTCAGTTAAAATTGGAAACGGGAATGAATAGACTTGGATTTTCAACCGGCGATCTAATTCCTCTTTTGGCCATGATAAATGCACAACCTGAAATTAGAGTGGTAGGTGTTTATTCGCATTTGGCGGACAGTGACAACCTGTTGAGTCGAGATTTTACCGAGCAACAAATAATTGCTTTTAATGAGCTTTGCATAAAAATTGAAGCACAACTACCTAATAAATTCATAAAACACTTATTGAATTCGGAAGGAGTTGCTAATTATGCCTACGCTAGTTTTGATATGGTGCGTCTTGGGATTGGTATGTATGGTTGTGTAAATGATCCTAGATTAGCAAATCATTTGCATCCAGTGGTTTCATGGAATTCAACGGTTTCGCAGGTGAAAAACGTTAGAACGGGTGAAAGTGTAGGCTATAGTGCAAGTTTTTGCGCAAAAGAAGCGATGGAAATTGCTGTTATTCCTGTGGGTTACGCGGATGGATTTAAACGATCTTTGGGTAATGGAAAAGGCACAGTATATATTAATAAGCACCCGTGTACAACGATTGGCAGAATTTGTATGGACATGATCATGGTGAACGTTACAGGTCTTGACGTTAAGCGAGGAGATAGCGTTGAAATAATTGGTGAACAGCAATCTTTACTTGCCTTCGCAAAACTAATAGATTCTATTCCGTATGAAGTGCTTACCAGCATCTCTAAACGCGTACATCGAGTTTATATCGAAGCGTAGAATTAATCGTTTTTCACAAAAGAACTTTTGTTTTTTAAATTTTGTGAAATAATTCTTCAATAGACATGTCTAGTGCTTCACAAATAATTAGCATTGTATGTAGTGTTAAATTAGTCTTGCCATTTTCAATTCGCGACAGGTTGGTGCGCTCAATATTGCAGTGTGAGGCAACATCTATTTGCGTAAGTTTCTTAAGTATTCTTTTTTCTCTTATTCTTTTTCCAACTTCTTCTGAAACAATCTGATACTTCACGTTCAAAGAAAATCATAGCCTAAAATTTATAGGGTATCATAAAAAACACAAATTGTAATTATTTGATTACCTTGCACTAACAAACTAACCTTAAATTCTACTTGCCTATGTGAAAACCAACCAAAACCTTTGTATCTTCGTTTAGACTAGACAGAATATACACGTTTTAGAGCCAATGCGGTAACTTGGGCGAAAC
>JAYSRU010000256.1:0-7577 GCA_043720875.1 Crocinitomicaceae bacterium | reverse complement strand
ATTGTCTTATACGGTGAACCGCACTGATTGGGATACCATAATTCAGGCAGACGGAAAACACATCTATCCTGGTTTCGTTGCGCCAAATAGCACATTAGGGTTAACTGAAATTGATGCAATTCGCGCCACAAGAGATTTTGATGAGATTGGGATATTGAATCCTCATATTCGATCTCAAATTGCGTTTAACGTAGAATCAAAGGTTGTTGCTACAACACGCACAAATGGTGTTCTGATCACCCAAAGTACTCCTAGAGGTGGTGTGATTTCTGGTCAATCTTCTTTGATGTTTCTGGGTGGATGGAATTGGGAGGATGCTACAGTGAAAGCAAATGATGGCATGCATTTGAATTGGCCTAGTCTTGTAAGCCATAAATGGAATGGTTCATCAGTAGATAAAGGAGTTTCTGCTGAGTATCAAAAGGATCGCGCTGAAATTGTAGATTTTTTCAAACAAGCCAAAGCATATTTGAATGCTGGAAAGACAGATAGTCCTGACCTTAGGTTTGAGGCGTGCAGAAATTTATTTGAAGGGGATATGCGTTTGTTCATCAATGTGAACGAAATGCAAGAAATGCTGGACGTGGTAGATTTTGTAAAAGAATTAGGTGTTAAAAAGCCCGTGATTATTGGCGGTTATGATGCATGGAGAATTGCGCAGGTTTTGAAAGAGTACAAAATTCCGGTAATGTTAAGTAGACTTCATTCTTTGCCTTTACGCGAGAATGATCCAATCGATCTTCCTTACCGTTTACCGTTTTTATTGCAAGAGGCTGGTGTTCAGTTTTGTTTGCAGAATGAAGGTGACATGGAAGCTATGAATGCACGTAACTTGCCGTTTTTGGCTGGAACGGCAATGGCTTATGGATTAACAGAAGAACAAGCTGTACAATGCGTTTCTCTATCTGCTTGTAAGATAATGGGAATTGATGCTAGTTTCGGTTCTCTAGAAGTGGGTAAAAACGCTACCTTGTTTATTTCCAGCGGTTCGGCATTAGATATGAAATCACATAACGTTGAATTCTTTTACATTAACGGTGAAAAAATGTTACCGGTAAATACGCAAACAGAATTGTACGGCAAATATTCTGAAAAATACAAGAATAAATAGTTTAAGTATTATTCCCTAATTCTTGTAATTTCAAAACTGTTTTCAAATTTCTTGTTGTAGCTGAGACGTTCAATTTCTTTTCAAAAAAAGTATTATTCAATTTCGTGTTTCCATAACCGTTTGGGCAATGTAAGTAAATCGTTTTATCAATAAGTGTAAATTTATCTGCACCAGTCTTTGTTTTTGAGGACAGCAATTCTAGCAATGACGCGTCTGGTTCTTGCGCTAAGAAGGTAAAGTGTAAATGAATAGGATCTATGGCAACATTTGAAAGGTAAGGATTGTTTTTAACAGCGTTTTTCCATTCGCACAAAGAAAGAATTAAGACCGGAACTTCGAATCCAATTGCGGTTAAGATAGCATTTGAAACTGAATTTTCTAAATGCTTCACATCAGTTGTTTCATGCTTGAAAACTACATTTCCACTCTGTATATACGTTTGAATATGAGTGCAATGGAGTGCAGTAAAAATGACGCGCAGTTGTTCCATTTTGATTACAAGATGACCACCAATATTAATACCACGTAAAACAGCGATGTAGGTTGTTGAATTGGGAATTATAGCGTTCAAACTACAATACAGTTGGCAATGTGATTTACGGGAAAATTACATGAATTGGCAATGAAACATTTTTTATTCGCCGTTTCGTGTAATGCGTTGGCCAAATCAATTTGATCAGCACGTGTTATGGTAACAGTCGGACGAAGTGTAACTTCTGTGAATGCTCCGCCTTCAGGTTTAAGGGTAAGAATGCCACTCGCATTATCCACATAATCCATTACGATAATGCCATTATCCGCACACAAATGTAAATACCAAAGCATGTGACAGCTTGCAATGGCAGAAACCAAAAAATCTTCTGGATTTGGCTTAGTTCCATCACCTTTAAAAACAGGATCAGATGAAGCTAGAATGTCCGCTTTATTTTTTATTGAAATCGTATGACTTCTTTCGTAAGATGTATAATCTTTTGTTCCATCGCCTTTGTTCCCCGTCCAACGGATAGCCGTGTGAAATTCATGCGCTTGTGCCATACTAAACGAGTTTGGTGAGTAAATAAACTGAAACTGCGAGAACAGCTAAAGCTAAAAATGACAAGGGATTAGCGAAATTAATTGTCCAACCGAGCATGGCAATTCTTTTCGGCGGAAACAACCTACGGTCTTCTTTGTTGAAGTAAAAAATGCCCATTTTCCAATTTGATGGATCTTTGTGCCATGCCTCAGTGGTTTCTTTACTTGGTTTAGTATTTAATGTATCCATTTTTATTCAATTTTTGGACGAAATTAGGATTTTTTTAGTGAATTCGAGTATAAGGTAATTAGATAGGACCCTTTTTTACGGCTACTCAGAAAATAATGTGTAAGTACTGCGTTTAATTTTTTTTTCCTTTTAAAAGTTGTATGTTTACGAATCAAAGCTATCATTATGATTAAGAATATACTACTTTTTGTTCTCTTTTCCACAACACTTTCAAATTCAGCAAACGCAACTCACATTGTTGGAGGTGAAATATTTTATGACTCATTGGGAAATAATATGTACAAAATCACTTTAATGGTGTACAGAGATTGCGCTGGAAGTGGATTTGATTCACCATTAAATTATACCATTTTTAATCCGGGAGGGACAGTATTTTCAACCTATAGTTTGAATTTCACAAACATTATTCCTTTAGCAATTATTCCTGATCCTTGTGTAATTATTCCAAGTGGGGTTTGTATCGAAAGAGCACTTTATGTGGATACAGTAACCTTACCGTATAATGCGTTAGGATACACTGTTTCTTACCAACGTTGTTGTTGGGCCAATACCTTGGTTAACATTGTAACTCCAGGAGATTTTGGTATAACGATTACCACCTATATTCCAGGAAGTTCGATGGTTCAGTTTCCTAATCAGTCTGCACGTTTTACAAACTTGCCCCCTTTAGTGTTATGTTCACAGCGTCCGTTTTTGTTTGATCATTCTGCATCAGATCCAGATGGTGATTCGCTGGTGTATGAAATTGTTCCTACTTATCAAGGAGGCAGCACTGGAAGTGTTCAACCGGATCCTGAATCTCCGCCGCCTTATACGAATGTAACATGGGAAGTTGGATATTCTGGGCTTTTGCAATTTGGACCTGGTTCTAATATGACAATTAACCCGGCAACAGGAATGTTGGTGTATACGCCGAATGGCCTAGGCCAATTTGTGACAGGAGTTGGAGTAAGAGAATACCGTTCTGGTATTTTAATAAACAGTAGCATCAGAACTTTTGCATTTACAGTTGTAGTGTGTGATTCACTTCCACCTTATGATATTAGTTTACTTGGAGATCCCTTTATCATTGAAGATTGTGGTAATGTTGGAATTCAAATTTCACGAGAAGATTCTACCGATGCTAAAACATTCAATTTGATTATTGGAGGAACAGCCACCAACGGAATTGATTACATCACCATTCCATCAACGGTGGTAATGGATACGAGTGTTGGGAGTATTTCTATTCCAATAAGCACATTAGTAGATAACATTGCAGAAGGGAATGAAACAATAACTATTACATTGATATTCCCTAACATTTGCAATGGTACTGCTGACACACTATTTTTTACGTGTACGATCGGAGACTATAAATTGATGGAGATAACACAAAGTGATACGATAAAGGTTTGTTCAGATTTTGGAGAAAATGCAAATCAATCGGCAATCGTTTCGTTTGGTGCGCCTGGGTATTCTTACGATTGGCAACCAGGGTTTTATCCTGATAATGATTCTGTCTTTTTGCCCTCCACTATATTTATTCCAGGCATAAATAATTATATGCTTTCGGTGTTAGATCAATGTGGAAAAATTGCTTACAAAGCAACCTACGTAATTAATCAATGTCCGTTAATCGCACCAAATATATTAACCTTAAATTCTGATGGTTTAAATGAGTTTTTTGTAATTCAAAACGTGGAAGATTATGAATCTGTTGAATTAATTGTTGTGAACCGTTGGGGAGATTTGATCTACGAAAATAGCAACTACAAAAATGATTGGTCAGGAACCGGATTAGATGGTAAGAAAATAATTGATGGAACTTACTTCTATTTAGCGACGCCTAAAAGTGAAAAATATGAGTATGACGACAACGAAAAGTCAAAATATACTGCAAGTGGCTTTGTTCAAATTGTTAGATAAAACGCACAGTAAAACTGGATTACTTATTTCGAAATCTTAAAAGACGTCATCGAAAATGCGCCCATGATTACTTGATCATTAAAAAAAGTAATTTTTTCGTCTTTTTCACGTAAAGATAGTGTATACAACATGGGTAAATAATGCTCTGGAGTTGGTGCGGAAAGCTGTAGTTCTTTGCTGTATTTCTGATAGTCAATAAGGGCGTTGAAATCGTTGGCTTCTATTAATTTTTTGAATGTTACGTTCGCTGCAATTGCCCATTCGTGAGCAAAGTATACTTCTCCCTGCTGTTCGAATTTAGCATATTGAAAATTGTGAACCATGTTGCCACTACCGATGATTAAAACACCCTTTTTTCGAAGACTTTGTAATTCCTTGCCTAAATTATAATGGTACAAAGCATCTTTAGTATAATCTAAACTCATTTGAACCACGGGAACATCGGCATCGGGATACATTTGCTTTAGAATACTCCAAGAACCGTGATCTAATCCCCACTCATTATCAAGTATAACCGGAGTACTTAAAACCGAATCATGAACTTCTTTCGCAAGCCATTCGCTACCAGGAGCAGCATACTGAACGTCAAACAACGCTTTCGGAAATCCACCAAAGTCATGAATTGTTTTGGGTTGTTGCATTGCCGTAACAAAAGTTCCTTTGGTTTCCCAATGGGCTGAAATCACAAGTATAGCCTGAGGTGTTGCGAATGTTGTTACACTGTTTTTCCAAGCTTTAGTAAACTCATTTTCTTCAATGGCATTCATTGGACTTCCGTGCCCAATAAACAATACGGGCATTTTTTCTTCTTGTTCTTCGAGTGAATCTGTAAAGCGTTGAAATGAACCTAGAGTTGCCATTGTTGTGAGTCCTAAAATTGATTTTAAAAATGTTTTGCGTTCCATAAAAATAAAAAGTCCGAAGCGTTTAAAAACGCAAAAGTGTTACTGTTCCTCTTTTCTGAATTTCTGTTCCTCCACCGTCACGCACACTTACTACATAAACATACGTAGTTTCTTGTGCTTCTTTGCTATTTGGAGTACTTCCGTCCCATCCTTCCAACATATCTCTTGTTTGAAAAACTACTTGTCCCCAGCGGTTAAAAATTGTAAAAATATAATCGTTTGGAGATGCTAATGAAATGATCGGAATGAAAATAGGGTTATTACTTCCTCCAGGAGTGAATGCATTTGGTACATAAATCAAAGGTTGAATTATTGGACAAACAGTGTTAGAGCTACTTGTTTCACTAAAATTGTAAACGTTTCCACCTTCAATGGCTACAACATAATAACAAAACTCACCTTTTGAATTGAAATAGGCGCTTACGTCATCTTCATAATAATTTCTGTTGGACGCTACAACTGCAATTGGAGATGTTGAAAATACGCCGTCAATTGACCTATAAATGGCATAATTTACTAGAGGACCGTTAAATCCAGAATATCCTGTCCAACTCAACAGAATTTTCATTTCCACCTCGTTTTTCTGATATTTCAAAACATTGGTGCGCGACTGATTACTTATGATACCATCTGCGCCACAACTATCCAGCGTAAGCCATCTATAGGTGTAGTTAACATAATCGACATCTACATCTTCATCAATATAAGAATTTGTTGCTAGTGGAGAATCTATGGTGGCAATTTCTTCGAATACGTTATTCACTGTATTCAAACGTTCTAAAATGAGTTTAGAAACACCATTGCCATTGTCTAATATCGATTTCACCTCTATAGTTGAACCAACAACGGTAGCCGTGGTGAGGTAATTAAAAGCTGCACTCGCCGGACCTTTCACAAAATGGGTAATTTTATTTCCAAATGGCTTGTAGTTACTTGTGACACTACTTGCTTGTACCACAATTTCATAGGTTGCGCCTAAAATTGCGCTGAACGTAAAGCCAAGTGAAACACTGGTTCCTTTATTTTGCCAAGATTGACCTATTTCGCGAGCGAAGATGGTGTACGTAATTGTAGGGTCTAATCCTTGATAGGGCGTCCAATTAACTGTAATTTGTTTTAAACAAGGATTACTGGCTGCACTGGTAAAATGTGTAATGTGAACGTCACCTTTTGCTGAGGTTTGATACGTTGGTGGAATAGAAGGAGTAAAACAGGAGTCAAATGCAGCAATGGAATACTGTAATGGACCTATATTAGTAGCGGTTGAGTAGGTGTAGGTGGTGTTTCCAAGACCCCAAACCGTGTCAATTTCAACCAAAAATCCATTAACGTCCAGACCATAAACGATATAGCCATACGTGTCTTCTTGATTATTTTGATTCCAAGATATGGTAACCAAGTTAGTTAATGTATCTATGGTAGCAAAGTTTAAAATAGGAATTGTTGGCGTAATCATATCCACAAAATTATCTCCCTCAATGTTACTCGTAAAGTTGCATGGCGAATTTGGTAACACGATTTGATAATTCAAAAATGCTGAACAAATATCTATGGTGTCTCTGTAAAAATTAGTTCCATAAGGCACAGAATCAATCATTACCCAAGTACCAATTGGATATTCACGGTAGATGTGGTAATAGTTGCCCATGGACGCTAATTTCGGAACAATTGGATCGTTCCAGTTCAATATTGCGGTGCCATTAGACGGATTGTTTAATTTTAGTAAAATGGCTTTAATTGAACCTAATGAACTAGACAATGTTCCGTTACAGCCTGAAAGCACACTTAATTCGAATAGTGGAGGCAATACCGCCGATGCTGTATTTGTGGAACTATACGAGGTAGATCCTATGGAATTTATTGTTCCCGTTACTCCTGTGTTTAAGTCTTCAACGCTATAAGCGAAAAAACTAGTCCCTAATGGATCAACAACCGGTAACCAATTCACAGAGAAATTGTTGGTGTAATCTCCAGTGATACATGTTATGGGTATTGCAGGCAATGTGTTTCTATTTTTAACACGGATAATGACACTTGCATACGTTACGCGTGGAACCGGGCAATAATTGTCTTGCACCTTAAAGACAAATTGATAATCAACGAAATCCACTCCAATTCCTTGTGGACTGATAACATGGCTACAATCTGTTTGCCAGTTAAAAGTTAATACTCCGTTTTGACTTACCGTATAAGGTAAAGTATTTGAAACGACTGCACACGGTGGATTAGCGCAACCTAATGCGGACGTAAAATTGGTTCCGAATTGCAAACTTGTTCCAGTAAACGTGATGCTTTGAGGTGTTCCGTCTTGCAAGTTTTCTAAATCACTAGCAACAAGATTAAAGGTAACTGGATCTCCCGCTAACACTGTGGTGGTCCAACTGCTCAA
>JAYSRU010000255.1:0-23367 GCA_043720875.1 Crocinitomicaceae bacterium | reverse complement strand
TGGAAGTAACACAACAGAAGCGAAGTTTGGTGCATCTGGTAATATCGTTGGTGGAAACAACCGTTTAGAAATTCATGGAAATTATCAAGGTTTATATTACAACGCTAGCGTTAAGCATGTTTTTGCACATGGCGGCACAGAATATGGTCGATTAGGCAGTAATAACTATTGGAGATTAGGTAATAATGGCGTTGCTACCCCATCTTCATCGGCAGTGAATGCAGAACGTCGCTTAGAAGTTGTAGACCAAACACCACAGTTCCGTTTAAGTTACGGTCAGGCGGGTACTTCTGGTATATGGACAGATTTTTTAACCAATGCTATTGGTGATTTGCAAATCGATGCGGTACACAACCGTGTAGGAATTGAAATGGATTTAGGCGTTACACCTCAAAATACATTGCACATCAATTCATTATTATTGAGCGCAACCATTGCTAATGGTTTTCCAACTATACCGGGAGCTCCCGCCCCAACGGGTACATCTGGTTTGCGGTTGCAAGATTTAACATCTGCATCAAGGCCACAACTTAACCCCTCAGAAAGTGTTTTATCCGTGGATGCAAATGGGGATGTTATCCTTGTTTCTGGTGGTGGCGGAAATCCGCACAACGGCTTATCTAAAAGTACAATTGATGTTACAAAAATCGCTTTGGGGCAAGATATTGGCCAATTATCTCAACCTGCTATTCTCCTGAGTAACCGCGAAATACCAATGAATGGAAAATATTTACATTTTAGAACGTTGAATGGAGAGCCTGGCCGGTTAGGTATTGGTGGAATAGCCCCTGTATCATCTGCTCGTTTTTCAGTCGACAACGATTTTTATAACACAGGAATTGTGCAAAGAACATATGCTCCTTTGGGCATAATTATCCCAAGTAGAATTGGGATTTATTCTTCGGCATTTACCGCAGAAAGTGTTGCTGGGGTTTATGGTGTTGGAAAATTTGGAACACAAATGACTGTTGGTGTTCGCGGAGATGCAGCTAGTACAATTGGTTTTGTTCAAAATGTTGGAGGAAATTTTTCATCTTCAGCGTTCAACCTAGTAGAAAATAACGGAGTACGAGGATTTGCTGAAAATTCGAACAAATTAAACATTGGTGGTAAATTCGCTGCACGTAGTGCGGGAACATCAGTTAATGCATATAATATCGGTATCTATGCTGAAGCTACAGGACCACAATCTATTGCGGCTCATTTTGTTGGCAGTTCGTTTATCACAGGTTCAACCTTTTGGTTATCAGATTCAACATTCAAAGATAGTATACAAACACTGAGTTTAGACATCGACACATTATTGAATAATCTAAATCCAGTTTCGTTTAAATTTACACAAGCTGCCCAAGATAGAGCAAACACTGGGTCTCAAACAAAAGTAGGATTCTTAGCCCAGCAAATTGAAGCAATTTATCCTTGGATGGTGAAAGACATGATTATGCCTGCTGAATATGATACCTTAGGAAATGAAATTTATGCAGAATCTACTTATAAAGCTGTAGATGTAAGTCAATTAATTCCGGTATTGGTAAGTGATGCACAAAAGAAGAACATTTCGATTACTGCGCTTAAAACTCAAAACGATTCACTTCAAACGCAAGTAGATGCACTAAACGCGCGTTTAACAAATCTTGAAAATTGTTTAAGCGCATTGTTGCCATCATTGTGTCAAATGAATCAAAGCATGATTCAAAACAACACGCAAGAAACACAAGACCAAGTGCGTTCACAATTGGCTATAACATTATCCAATAAAACGTCAATTATTTTGGATCAAAATGTTCCAAATCCATTTGCAGAACAAACAACGATCAATTTTTCCATTCCAATTACAGTTATAAATGCGCAAATTCATTTTTACAATGCCGAAGGAAAGTTAATGCAATCTGTTGATGTAACAGACAGAGGTTTAGGGAGTTTAACCGTTTTTGGATCTGATCTTAGTACAGGTGTTTATACCTATACGTTGGTTGCAGATGGACAAATTGTTGCAACAAAACGAATGATGAAACAGTAAAAAGTTACTGCGTCCAAATTACTTCGTTGCAGATTTATTTTTATCGTATCACGCACCAAAGGGCGCTCAACTCAAAAAATAAATTTTCGCCTCGTTCTTTAAACGCAGTAACTTTTTTCTGAATACTTTAAATCCTCTCGTTCACAAAAAAATTGGAATGAGAGGATTTTCTCAAAAGTTAAGTCCTCTCCCCTAATTAAGTATAGAGGGAGAATTTATTTTAATCGTTTGTTCGACGCATTTTTTTAAGTTCCGCAGTACGTTTTTTTACTAAAAGACGCCGTTCTTTTACACCCTTCGAAATTGAAGTGGGTTTTCTCTTTTTTTGAATAAACAAACTTGATGCGATAAGCAATTTAAATCGCTCTAATACAACCTTCTTGTTGCCTAGTTGGGAACGTTCGGTTTGAGAGACCAACTGTAGAATTCCCTCTTTCGAAACTTTATTGGCGAGTTTAGTTAAAATCAAATCTTTTTGTTCTTCTGTCAGTATTGTAGAATTCTTGATATCTATCGACAGTTCAACTTTGGTAGAAACTTTGTTTACATTTTGGCCACCAGCACCACCACTTCTACTTGTTTTGAAGTGTATCTCATTTTCTAATTTGGCAAGTAGGATATTCATTTCAAGCTATTTATTACAGTTATTTTTTCACAATTAGCTTCCGAATAAACGCACCATTTAGCGAGAGTATGGCTGTGTAGGTTCCTGCACTATACCCAGATAAATCAACAGTTTCGCCTGTATTTATAGGCCTATTAGCGATCAATCTACCCGCGGCATCAATTAAACTGAATTCAACCGGTTCATTCGAATCAAAAGTTACTGAAATAATTCCTGATGATGGATTGGGAGAAATCGTAATGGAACTCAGAACAGATGTCGAAAGTGAAGCGTGATCAATTTTAAAGACTTGCCCGTCAGATGTAAACAGAGTGTCTAATCCGGCTCCGTTAGATGCTTTCACGTTGATGAAGTAAATTTGGTTTTCAACTAAATTACTACTGGTTAAGTCAAGCGTGAAATTTGGATTGGTGGTATTGGTCCAAGGAGTAATATTGATCGCCCCAGGGGTTGTTCCGATACTGTAAATATAGCTTGCCATATTCGAGTGTACATCAGTAGCAGACCAGTTTCCGCTCCATATTGCGCTAAAAGTTTGATCACTATCTGTTGTTGTTCCGTCGTTTACGGTTGCATTTATTGGGGCAGTCCAATCAACATCAACCAATTGCTCGTCAATTAGTGATAAATTTTTATTGTTGTCAATTACAATACTCTTGATTATACCAACGGAAGGACCTTGCTCTCTAAAATGACCTGTTGCACCAATTTCTAAGGTAGCAGATGCGCCACGTGAATGGTAAACTTGGAAATCGTCGTAAGAAATTGCACAACCACCGCTACGTAAACTTACTTGGGCTGATGAGGTAAATGGAGCTGGATCAGTATAACTGAATAGTTTTACATCATTTAAATAGACCGAGATCAATCCTGTTATTGGGCTAAAAAATACTTTACAATCCATCCATTGTGCATTGGGTACACTGGCAGGTGCGCTTGCAATGACAGATCCTAGCACATTGCCAATACATTTGTATAATTCGACAATATCTGTATTGTCTCTGTAGATCACAAGGTATGAATCTCCTCGGCTGTCTAACGTTGCATCCGAACAATAAAAATGAAGACCTGCACGTCTGCTTGAAGAAGTTCCTTCTATTTTTTGTTTCCAGTGATATAAATAGTTTTCTACATTTGTTTGCGGAAATGCATACCAAACATTTGAGTTTTGAACGGTTTCGTCTGGCTGTGCTTTTACGCTTAACGTATTCGTAAAGACTCCTGTTTGGTTGGTCCAAAGATCTGTCGCAGATTCAAATGTTTCATACATGAATCGTTTGGCTACATTAGATTTCCATTCTGTTGTTGCCATTGGCCTATCGGCCACCAAGTGCAATCGTTGCGCAATGCCGGATGAATCAGAATCAGCATAATTTACATCTAAAGGAAATGTTACCCAAATATTTGCAGTTTCAATAGCGGTAAGTGGAGCAGTATTATCTACAGGTATTGGTTGACTTGAAGTAAAAGACATGTTGATGTTCCATCCAGCTGCAGTTGTGGCACAATCGGACCGAAATTCTACTAGAATACTTCCGCCTGTTGAAGTCACTATTCCAGGAGAAGTGGTTCCCATATAGGTTCCAATCAGAGGGTCTGTAATGTCATTACCATCATAAATGAACATGCGATCGTATCCCGTTTCTGTGTTAAAACTGGCAAAATTTAAGGTCACGGTTTGCGCTCCAGCGGGTTGAAATAACCAAAATTGTCTTAAATCGTCAGAATAGTTGGCAGCAGCTCCGCCGTTGTCGTAAAATGTACCGGCAGAAGTAATTACGGTAGGTGTGTAAACGTTGTTCACTAAACGATAATAACGCTCCCAATCCCAATAAACTCCAGGATCGACATGTGTTTGTGAAGGATAGTGTTGATGTCCTTTGATCTTAATGCAGTTGCCTAAAGTTAGAACACCAACTGTAGCGATTCCATAATAAGTTCTTAATCCATTGATTCCGTAACCAGAATTAATAATATCTCTTGTTAATGCTGCGGATGCATTGTACATGGCAGTAGTATACCAACCGGTTTCCGCAACAAATCCTTCGTGTTCATAACCAATGGTATATGGGTTTTCTGATCCAACGTGCCATCCTTTTGTAATTTCGGTTAGCATTTGAGTTATTTGTCCGTCGGACGACCGCACCACATAATGAAATGATACACTAGATGCACAGTTCTGAGACCAATTTATTGCACTACTGTACGAACCTTGTATTGTATGAATAACGATTGCAGAAATAGCAATTCCGCCACGCGAACTGTAATTACACGATGGAGCTGGATCCCAAATTGCTGGACCATATTCAGTAGATTTTTGGGTGGAAGTTGGACGATAAACAAAACCTTTCTCTGTTCTGATTTTATCCTCGTGCATAATTAAACGGGATGCTGTTTGTAGGGCTAAGTTTGCTCCAAATACACGTTCTAAATCAAAATGACAAGCAGGTAAGTTAAAAGCGTTCATTTGTTTAGGATTATTCATGAAGTTTAACACTTCGTATACTTGAACATCTCTGGAAAATTGTTGAACTCCATTGTTGCCTGGCAATTCGGAGAATTTAATCAACACAAGTTGTATCGATTCTTCTACGCTGCGAGAAGCATCGACTGGTAATTCATTAAAATATATCGATAACGTTTTAGCTACAGCTAAGATTTCAATTGGTGTATTGTTTTTTATGCTTTCAGGCGAAAATCCACTGCTTAGTGCGACCGTATTAAAGTTAGGAATAAACCAATTATGGCCATCTTCTATAAGCCCAAACAAACCAACCACGTGCGGAAGTCCGGCGCAACTTTCATGTTCATCACTCCCCTGCATATCATGCATTCTTGTTCTCGACCAAGCTAAACTTTCCAGCATTCCTGAAGGAATGTTAGGGTATTGTGTATAGGCGTTTGAGAAATCCTGTGCATTGTATTGAAGCGATTGCAGGAACATTAAAAGCGTAGAAAGTATTATTTTATGCATAGTAATATTGATATTAGCTTAAGGAAAGGTACTAAATTTATTTGTTTTCGAGAATTTTCGCACGCGAAAAGTCACAACGTGAGCATGATAATTGGAAAAACAAATTGAATTAACTAAGTTTTTCAGTTAGAATGCGCATTTCAATTACAGGAGATATTTTCTCATAAATAATGTTGTAAACAGCCTCTACAATAGGCATTTCTACCTTGTATTGTTTATTTATTTCAACGATGCATTTAGTCGCGTAATAGCCTTCTGCAATCATATCCATTTCCAACTGCGCCGTTTTAACAGAATATCCTTTTCCAATCATTGTCCCAAAAGTTCTATTTCTTGAGAACTTTGAGTAACAAGTAACTAACAGATCGCCTAAATAAGCACTTGATTTTACATCGCGGTGCACCGGACTTACTTCATCAATGAAATTCTCAATTTCTTGAATAGCATTTGATATTAAAACACTTTGAAAATTATCTCCGTAGCCAAGACCCGCACAGATTCCAGATGCAATGGCATAAACATTTTTCAAGACAGCAGATAGTTCTGTTCCAAATAAGTCATCCGAAACGGTAGTTTTTATAAACCTACACGCTAATAATTTAGACATTTCCTTGGCATTCGCGTCACTCGGACAAGCAATGGTGAGGTAAGAAAGTTTCTCTAGCGCAACTTCTTCCGCGTGGCAAGGGCCACAAATAATACCAATGTTTTTATGCGGAACTCCGAGCGTTTTGTGAATGTATTCCGCCGGAATTTGTAGTGTTTCTGGCAAAATTCCTTTAACGGCCGAGAAAACAATTTTTCCTTTAAATGCGTCTTTTGGTAGATTATTAAAAGTGGTTGCGATAAATGCAGAGGGTGTAGCAACAATAACAATGTCAGCATGCGCAATCATTTCAACCAAATCTGTACTCACATTTATCATGGCTAGTTCAAACTCTACAGATTGTAGGTAAGTTGGATTGTGTCGAAATTTCAAGATATGTGCAACGGCTCCGTCGTTTCTCATCCACCAATTAACAATATTGCCGTTTCCGCTAAGGATCTTAACTAAAGCTGTAGCCCATGAACCACCACCAATTACTGCTATTTTTTTCTTGTTTTGCATTTTCGTAGGTGCCAAAATTAACTAGAAAAGTTGAATAGACTGGAAGTTCTTGTATTTTTTAGTGTAAGCTACAAATCTTATCCTAGATAAATTGTAGCTTGACATGTTAATTACTAGTGTAAAATTCTAGTAACTTAATGAATTACATGTCCCTAAAAAAGTTAGTTTTGCACATCAACAGTTAGAAAATGAGTAAAACGTTAGTTATTGGCGCCGGAGGGCAAATTGGTACTGAATTGGTATTGGCTTTGCGGTCTAAGTTTGGCAATTCAATGGTGGTGGCATCAGATGTGAAAGATTCGAGTCCGGATATTTTGAAAGACGGCCCTTATGTTCAGATGGACTGTTTAGATCGTGAAAAGGTTAGGAATTATATCATAAGTGAAAAAATAGAAGTTGTTTATTTATTAGCGGCGTTGCTTTCAGCTACTGCAGAAAAACATCCAGATTTTGCTTGGAAATTAAATATGGAAGGTTTATTTACCATACTTGACCTCGCTAAGGAAGGATATTTGAAAAAGATCTTTTGGCCCAGTTCGATTGCGGTTTTTGGCCCTACAACGCCGAGAGTGAATACGCCGCAATATACCGTGATGGAACCAAGTACGGTTTATGGAATTTCTAAACAAGCTGGGGAACGCTGGTGCGAGTATTATTTCAAAAAGCATAATGTAGATGTCCGCAGTATTCGTTATCCGGGATTGATTTCCTACACAAGTTTGCCTGGCGGTGGTACGACTGATTATGCTGTTGATATTTTTTACCACGCAAAATTACAGAACAAATACACCTCTTTCCTGAGCGAGAATACTGCCTTGCCCATGATGTATATGAAAGACGCTATTGATGCAACGTTACAATTAATGGATGCGCCTAGTGAAGAAATAAAAGTGAGGTCGAGTTATAATTTAGGCGGAATAAGTTTTACGCCAGCACAACTGGCCAATGAGATTGCTAGACAACATCCTGGTTTTGAGATAGATTATGCTCCCGACTTTCGACAGGCAATTGCTGATAGCTGGCCAGGATCAATTGATGAAACCCATGCAAGGGAAGATTGGGGATGGAAAGCAACATTCGATTTACAGAAAATGGTCGAAATAATGCTAAATAATGTGGATATTTCAAAATTGGTTCGATGAAAACCCTATTTTATTCATTCATTTGGTCGGTTTATTTTTTTGATTGGACGAAAACTTAAAATTAATATTACCTTCAACCATAATTAATGCTATATTTACAATAACTATAAAACTCTGGTATCATGTTAAACTACTTACTTACAACATGTCTTTTCCTTACTGTCTCAACTGGAATCTTTGCATTTCCGTTCAACGATCAAGATGGAAAAATTAACCAAAAAGATGCAAATGGCTTGAAACAAGGTCGTTGGGTTTATTTTGGTAAAGATCTCCCAGCCGAAGGTGTTCCAGCCGAAGGAAAAGTTGAAGAGGGAAGTTTTAAAGACGATAGAAAAGAAGGAACATGGATCAAATACCACAATGATGGTGTTACGCCTCGTTTGAAAGGTGAATATTCATTTGGAAGACCAAAGGGTAAATATGTCCGGATCTATCCAAACGGAGTTATAAAAGAACAAGGTACATTCGAAAAAAATCAATATCACGATTCTTTAACGCGTAACTACGAAAATGGCGTTGTAGAGTACAAAGCAAACTATAATGGTGCTGGAAAAGAGCAAGGTACTGTGAAGTATTATCATCCAAATGGTAAAGAAGCTTTTGTTTATGAAGCAGCAAATGGAGTTCCATCTGGAAAAGCAACAAGATACCACGAAAATGGGGATGTTAAAGAAGTTATTTTTTACAATGCAGCAGGAACGGTAGAGAAATCACAAGTTTATGAGCCTATTCACCCGATGATAACGGTTAAGGATCCAGGTGCTTCTGAGAAAAAAGCCCCACCAGTTGGAGACGGTAAAGTGAATGGTGGGACTTTCAAACCAAATGATTACAACAAGGTTTACAATACGGAAGGTGAAATTTCACAGGACGGTGATTTTAAAAATGGAAAACTTTGGGATGGTAAGTTATATATCTATGATAAAGACGGAATCTTATTGAAAGTTCAAATCTTTAAGCTTGGTAAATATCATTCTGACGGACAATTATAATAGAAAAAGCATTTGTCTCTAAAAGGTCAGCTCATTTGAGTTGGCCTTTTTTGTTTCATCGCTAATCGAATAATTTGAGCCATTTTGTAAATCTGAAAAGTTAATAATTTAATCCTTAGAGTCAGTTGGGTTAAGTATCTGACAAATGGCAGTAATATGATTCAAATCATATAATCATTGTATATCTTTGTTTAAAATATCTTATTATGCCCTTTTATTATAAATTAGGATCAATTCCTCCAAAACGACATACCATACACGAAAAGCCCGCTGGAGGCATGTACTATGAACAATTGTTTGGTACCGAGGGATTTGACGGGTTTTCTTCGTTGTTATATCATACACATCGTCCAACCCAGGTTAAATCGGTGAGAGAAGTTGCAGATTTAACTCCGATCGCAGCAGTTGGTAAGAATATTTCTTCCAAAATGTTGAAAGGGTTTAATGTTGCGCCAAAATCAGATTTTTTGGAGAGCCGAGAAATATTAATGTTTAATAATGATTTGAATATTGCGGTAGCGGCACCTCAAGATAGCTTGAGGTCTTATTTTTATAAAAATGCCGATGCGGATGAAATGATCTTCATTCATGAAGGAAGCGGTACACTGAGAACTATGTTAGGAAACATTTCTTTTTCATATGGTGATTACCTTGTAGTTCCGCGTGGAATCATTTATCAAATTGATTTTGATACAACGGTCAACAGATTATTCATTGTGGAGTCGTTTAGCCCAATAGTGACACCTAAAAGATATAGAAATCGTTTTGGTCAATTATTGGAGCATAGTCCTTTTTGTGAACGTGATATGCGTGGTCCTGAAAATTTGGAGACGCATGATGAAAAAGGAAATTTTATTGTTAAAATAAAAAAGGAAAACGTACTACATGAGCTCGTGTACGCAACGCATCCGTTTGACGTGATTGGTTGGGACGGTTTTGCCTTTCCTTATGCCTTTTCAATTCATAATTTCGAACCAATAACTGGAAGAGTACACCAACCGCCACCCGTGCATCAAACGTTTGAAGCACATAATTTTGTGGTGTGTAGTTTCTGCCCTCGATTATATGATTATCATCCAAAATCAATTCCAGCACCTTATAATCATAGTAATATTGACAGTGATGAATTGCTGTATTACGTGGATGGTGATTTTATGAGTCGTAACCATGTTGAAAAAGGCTATCTTTCGTTACATCCAGGTGGAATTCCTCATGGTCCGCATCCAGGTGCAGCGGAGCGAAGTATTGGCCAAAAAGAAACAGGTGAATTAGCAGTTATGGTGGATACTTTTCGCCCGCTTAAATTGACTCAAGCCGCAGTGGCTATAAATGATGAAGCTTACGTTACCTCTTGGTTAGAGGATTAATGATTCCATATATAAATCTGATTTTAGTAAATCAGAACGTAAAATGTTAACTATAAAATAGCCAAAATGGGTTTAGAAGAAAATAGAAAAGAGGTAAAAAGTGTTGAATACGGTCTTGAAAAAATATTTGAAGGGGCACAAGACTTTTTACCATTATTGGGGACTGATTACGTAGAGTTCTACGTTGGGAATGCAAAACAGGCGGCTCATTTTTACAAAACCGCTTTTGGATTTCAAAGTTATGCATATGCTGGACTTGAAACGGGTTTGAAAGATAGAACGTCGTATGTTTTAAAACAGGATAAGATAAGACTGGTGTTAACTACAGCTTTAACAAGTGATTCTCCGATTGGTGAACACGTAAAAAAGCACGGTGATGGGGTAAAGGTAATTGCATTATGGGTGGAAGATGCGCGCAAAGCATACGAAGAAACTATGTCGCGTGGTGCAAAGTCTTACATGGAACCAACGGTTGAAACAGACGAAGCAGGAGAAGTGGTACGCGCAGGTATTTACACGTATGGTGAAACGGTGCATATGTTTGTAGAACGTAAAAATTATACGGGAGATTTTTTACCAGGATTTAGGAAATGGGAGAGTGACTATAATCCTGAACCAATTGGATTAAAATATGTTGATCACATGGTTGGTAACGTAGGATGGGGTGAAATGAATACTTGGGTAAAATGGTATGAAGATGTAATGGGTTTTGTAAACTTTCTTTCCTTTGACGATAAACAAATTCACACCGAATACTCGGCATTGATGAGCAAGGTTATGAGTAATGGAAATGGGAGAATCAAGTTTCCGATTAATGAACCTGCAAAAGGAAATAAACGATCTCAAATTGAAGAATATTTAGATTTCTATGAAGGGTCTGGCGTTCAACACGTGGCAATTGCGACGGATAACATTATAGAAACTGTAACTCAGCTTAGAGCCAGAGGAATTGAGTTTTTATCTGCGCCGCCGCAAGCATATTATGATGATATTCCTAATCGTTTAGGTGAGCATATGAGCATGATGCACGAGCCAATATCCGAGATTCAAAAATTAGCGATAATGATTGATGCGGATGAAGATGGTTATTTACTACAAATCTTCACCAAGCCTGTAGAAGATAGACCAACCTTGTTTTTCGAAATTATTCAAAGAATGGGAGCAAAAGGTTTTGGTGCAGGAAACTTCAAAGCTTTGTTTGAGTCAATTGAGCGTGAACAAGAAAAACGAGGAACATTATAAATAATTAATCTTGATTTTAAAAAGGGCTGTTTAATTTATTAACAGCCTTTTTTTTGAGTAAAAAATTAATTAACTACTTTATTGATTTACTCAAATCTTTTCCTTGCCTGTTTTGCTCTTCTAACGTCCAACCATCTGTTATTGATGTTTCTAACCAAACTTTTCCAGATTTTCTGAATACCTGAATGATTAAACCATAGATTTCTAAAAATTGCATTTCTAATTCAACAACTGTGGTTTCAGCGGTGATGATTGGTTTTGTTTCAGAGTGAATTGTTCTAGCATCACAAAGCGATTTGTTGTTCAGTATATTCGATGATAAACCATTTTGATTCCGGAATTTTGTATAAAACTCTACCTTGAGGAAGGGGAACATCGTATTGAAGTCTTCCTGCAAAGTATATATTTTGTTACATTCGTTAATCGCAAGTGTCATTATCACACGGTAAATAATTGAGGTTAAGGCTATAGCACATTGTTTATAAATGACACTATAGATTACGAAATTACCTGCATTTGATTAGATCGCTTGTGAGGGCTGTCAGAAATCGCCATGATAATTATCAGTTATTCAACTTTAGTGTTCTTTTTGTTGAACGCGTTGGATGCATATGGCTAACTTTACGTAAGGAAATAATTAATTTGCCGATAACAATGACCAACGAAGAAAAAGCAATCAAAACCACTTATTTTAGTATTATTGGTAATACTAGTTTGGCAGGAATCAAGTGGGTGGCGGGTTACTTCGGTAATTCTTATGCTTTAATTGCAGATGCGATAGAATCAACAACAGATATTTTTTCTTCGCTATTAGTGTTGTTTGGCTTAAAATATTCAAGTAAACCTGCAGATGATAACCATCCTTACGGTCACGGTCGAGCGGAACCCTTGATCACTTTCTTGGTGGTTGTGTTTTTGGTTACATCGGCTGGAGTAATTGCACACGACAGCATACGGAACATAGGAACACCTCACGAACTTCCAAAACCATTTATCATTCCTATCCTAATTGCGATAATTGCATGGAAAGAAATATCATATAGGTTGGTGATTAAGAAAAGTAGAGAGACAAATAGCTCTTCTTTGAAAGCCGATGCCTGGCACCATAGAAGTGATGCTATCACTTCGGTAACAGCATTAATAGGTGTTTCTATTGCATTGTATTTTGGCAAAGGCTACGAATCGGCTGACGATTGGGCTGCGTTATTTGCATCGTTATTTATTTTCTATAATAGTTATTTGATTTTTCGACCGGCATTGGGAGAAATAATGGATGAACATCTTTACGACGACGTAGCCGAGAAAATAAAGTCCTTAGCCCTAGAGGTACATGGGGTGATTGATACCGAAAAGTGTAACATCAGAAAGACTGGAATGAAATATTATGTAGATTTACATGCCAGAGTGGATGGTGCAATAAGTGTACGCGATGGTCACGATATTTCACATGCCTTAAAGGATCATTTGAAGCAAGAAATACCTGAATTGGCTTCAATATTAATTCACATAGAACCAAACTAGAACCAATTAATTTCTCATGTTAGCTAAAACAGGGTAATTAACAATAGTAATCACTCCACCATTCACTTCTATTAGTTTATCCTCTTTAAAATCACTAAGTGTTCGAATTACCGTTTCAGTTGCCGTACCTACAATATTTGCAAGGTCTTCGCGGGAAACATTCATGCTAAAATGATCTTCGTTTTCCTTTTTGTATTTATCTGACAAATCTACCAATGCTTCAGCAACACGTTTGCGTACTGAGTTGTAAGCAAGTTTAACCAATTGAACCTGTTTCTCCTGAAGGTTGTTAGAGAGTATTTCAATAAACTTCCTTGATACGTCAGCATTTTTATAGACCAGTGAAAAGAAATCATCTTTAGGGATAAAAAATATTTCGCAATTTTCTAATGCTGTCGCCGAATTGGTGTAGTTTTCATTTTGAAATAAAGGCAAGTATCCAAAGAAGTCACCTTCATTATGTAATTCAGTGATAAGTTCTTTTCCTAAAGTATTGGTTTGAAAAATCTTTACCTTCCCTTTGTTTAAGAAATAGATTCCTTTGGGATATCCTCCTTCTTTATAAATGACTTCTTTTTTATTAATTATCTTCAATTCGCGTTCATCCGATAATTGCTTTAAAGATTCAATTCCTTTTACTTGGTTAATAAAGTCTTTGATTCCAGTCACATTTTTCGAATATTCTTTTTTGAGTAAGTCCGTTTTTTTGAAGCGACTTTCAATCGCATTCATCAACTCTATGTCGTCAAATGGCTTAGTAAGATAATCATCTGCACCCATTTCCATTCCTCTTCTAAAGTCTCCACGGTCTGCCTTTGCTGTAAGGAAAATAAAGGGAATACTAGCTGTAATATCATTTTTAGACAACAAATGCAATGCGCCATATCCGTCCAAAATGGGCATCATAATGTCACAAATAATAAGGTCTGGTTGTTCCAACAAGGCCAGTTCAACACCTTCTTTTCCATTTTTAGCTGTAATAACTTGGTATTGTGCAAGCGTAAGTATTTCAGCCGTATTTTCCCTAATATCTTCGTTGTCTTCAATTAGTAATATCTTTTTCATGTTTTATTGTGGAATTATTATGGTAAATGTTGTGCCTTGGTTTTCTGCACTTTCAAAATCAATAGTGCCTTCCATCAATTCCACATATTTGGAGACTATGTTTAAGCCTAAACCGGTTCCTTGAATATGTGTAGCGTTGTAACCTCGGAAAAAGCGTTCGAATAAGCGTTCTTGATCTTCTTTCAAAATGCCTATTCCATTGTCTGTAATTGTGATTTTTACGGATGAGGTTTGAACTTGAATGGTAATGTTAACTAAACCATCCTCAGACTTTGTGAACTTAAGTGCGTTAGAAATCAAGTTAAAAAGTATGTGTTTTAATAACTTTTTGTCAAGTTGAGCTGATTCGCTTCCCACATAATGCAAATCAATTTTTTGTTTGCCTTTAATCGTTAAGCGCATTTCAGCAATTATTTCAGCAGCGTATTCCTTCAATTGCAGTGTCTCAATCATATTTTCGACCTTCATTTCCTCGAGTTTTCCAACATGAAGAAAGTCGTTCAGAATATCTATCAGGTTGTGAATGGAATTTTTGATCTTCCCAACATGTTTCAATTGATTTTCTGTATCATTTTGTTCTCCATATTTGGTGACTAATGATAATGAAGACATCATGGTGGTTAACGGCGTTCGGAATTCATGAGAAGCCATCGAAACAAAACGAGACTTTAACGTGTTTAATTCTTTTTCTTTATTTAGGGCCTTGCTCAACTCCTTTTTCGTCTTTTCTAATTCATGAATCGCTTCTTCTAAAATAAGTGTGCGGTTATGCACTTGTTTTTCTAGGTCGAATGAATAGTTTTGTAATTTCTCTTCAGCTTGTTTTCTCGCCGTAATGTCTATAACAAATGCTATAACAAAATTTTCTCCTTGACTGGCGTAAGGACTTAAACTTATTTCTATCGAAAATTCAGTGCCATCTTTCTTTAAGCCAAAGAGGTCTCTTCCACCGGCCATTGTTCTCGGAGAAGGGTTTTGATTAAACCTATCCCGATGCATTACATGCTTGCTAGAAACATTGTGGGGGACTAAAAGCTCGATTTTTTTACCAATTAATTCATCAGTGTCATAGCCAAAAAGTTTCTCTGCACTTGGATTTACCTTAACAAAAAACCCAGCTTCATTAGCTACTAAAATACCTTCCGAGGCGTATAAAAATAGGGCATCAATACTTTCTTTACCTTCCATGTTTTATCGGGAAATTGTTTTCATTGCGAAGTTAAATATATGTAAGCAATAAAAGTAACATTATGCTTAAATTAATACTATGACGAAAGTCAGTATTTGATTTTGGTCGGTTGAAGGGCTTGTTCCTTTCCAAATTTATTCTGAGTACTCAGTGTGTTTTTTATAATTGATAGTCAAGTAGTTAAGAAATTTGAAGTTATTTTTTTATCCTACAGATTTGGTAGAGGTTAAGGTTTGGAACACAAAAATCATACATGATGATTCTCACTTATTTGTCTGACATGACTCAGAAATTCATCTGTATTGTCTTGCTATTTTTGTCTTAAATTATTCGAACAATTGAACTACTCAAAATAGTTAGTCGATATGGACAGAAATAGCGGAGTAAAAGAAGATCAAAAAATTGCCTGTTACCATTGCGGCGAACAGTGTGTGGCTGAAATCGTAGAATTTGACGACAAAGAGTTCTGTTGTGATGGGTGTAAATTAGTTTATGATTTGCTGCGTGAAAACAGTATGTGCACGTATTATAATTTAAATGAAATGCCAGGTGTCTCTCCTGGTAAAGGAATTTATTCCGGCAAGTATGATTGCTTAAACGAGCATGAAGTTAATCAAAAATTAATAAGTTTTACAGACGGAAATACAACGCATGTCACATTTTTTGTTCCCAAAATACATTGTAGTTCTTGCATTTGGCTATTAGAAAACTTACACCGTCTTAATGCTGGAATTGTGAGTTCTTCGGTGAATTTTGTTCGAAAAGAAGCAACGATAATTTTTAGTAATGAACAGATTCAACTAGCTCAAATTGCTGAACTAATGGCTAATATTGGTTATGAGCCTTTAGTGAGTTTGAATGACTTGGAAAAAAACACGCTGAAAACAACAAATAGAAATGAAATTATTAAAATTGGCTTAGCTGGTTTTTGTTTTGGAAATATTATGATGCTTAGCTTTCCGGAATATTTTTCTGTTGGTAATTTTTATGATCAGAAGAATCTACAGAATTTCTTTGGCTACCTGAATTTAACTTTGGCCTTACCGGTGTTTTTTTACAGTGCATCTAGTTTTTTTGTGTCTGCTTGGAAAAGTTTAAAATATAGGTATTTGAACATTGACACTCCGATTGCATTAGCAATACTTGTGACCTTTAGTCGAAGTGTGTATGAAATTCTTGGTAATACGGGTGCTGGTTACCTTGATTCAATGACTGGGATTGTATTTTTTATGTTGATTGGAAGATGGTTTCAAAACCGAACTTATGAAACATTGTCTTTTGAGCGAGATTATAAATCCTACTTCCCCGTGGGCGTCACGGTAAAAAAGGAAAATGGAAACGAAGTAAATATTCCTGTGTCTGAGTTAAAAAAGAAAGACGTTATCATCATCCGAAACAATGAATTAATACCGTCTGATTCAATTTTGCTTTCTGATTACACTTATTTAGATTACAGTTTTATCACGGGTGAATCGAAGCCAGTTAAAAAAATAAAAGGTGAACTGATTTATGCAGGAGGAAAGCAATTGGATGGAGCTATTGAGCTGGAAGTTGTCAATCTTACATCTCAAAGTTATCTGACACAATTATGGAATAAAGATAACCAAGTGGCAGATGAATCGTTGAAGCAAACGTTTGTTGATAAAATCAATAAATATTTTACAATAATGGTATTATCTATTGCGGCAATATCGTCAATTTTCTGGATGTTTAATGATGCAACAAAGGCGTTAAATGCATTGACTGCTGTTTTGATTGTGGCTTGCCCCTGTGGATTATTATTAACTACAAGCTTTGCAAATGGCAACATAGTTCGGATTTTGGGTAGAAACAAATTCTATCTAAAAAATGCAGGAGTGATTGATAAATTAAATAAAATTGATACCATAGTATTTGATAAGACGGGAACAATTACACACGGTGCAGAGGTTAATTTTGTTGGTCCAGAACTAAATAAACGTGATTTAGAAATAATCTGCGCACTTGCAGCACAATCTACGCATCCGTTAAATAGAAAGTTACATTCAAGTTATGCTACTGCGATTAGGTATCCGGTTACTGAATTTGAAGAAATTACAGGAAAGGGAATTAAAGGTTTGGTGGATGGAAAATATTTGGTTTTAGGTTCGCAGTTATTGGTTACAGGTTCAGTTACCATAAACGCTAACACATCAACAAAGGTTTTCTTGCAAATTGATGGGGTGGTTCTAGGTTATTTTAGCTTTTTGAACACCTATCGTCCTGGTTTATCTAAACTGGTTGAGGATTTAAGGGCACGCTATAGATTGAAATTAATTTCAGGCGACAATGATGCGGAACGAGGAAAAGTAACCTCAATTTTTGGGGATACGGTTGATTTGTATTTTAACCAAAAACCAGAAGAAAAGATGAGTTATGTGGAGGGGCTTCAAGCAAGCGGTGCTACTGTAATGATGATTGGAGACGGATTAAATGATGCAGGAGCACTGAAACAAAGCGACTTGGGAATTGCCGTGTCCGACGATACCAATAATTTTTCACCCGCCTGTGATGCAATAATGGATGGAGAAGCGTTTGCACGCCTTCCGGATTTGATTGGTGTAGCAAAAGCAGGTAAAAAAGTAATTGTTGGTGTGTTTATTTTCTCCCTCACGTATAATATTGTTGGTTTATTTTTCGCAGTGAAAGGAGTTCTTTCACCCGTAATTGCTGCAATATTAATGCCTGCAAGTACTATTTCTATAGTGTTGTTGGTCTCTGTTTCTATGGGAATTGTTGCTTGGTTCAAAAAATTATAACCTAGGTCATCGAAAAAACTGATGAAAGTCAGTTTCCGCAGTGACCTCACTCATTCATGAAAGTTTTAACAGGAATTAACTTTGTCAAATAATAAATGAAATACACATGAGTGCAATTTTTCTTTTGATTGGGGTTAGTTTGACAGTGGCAATAGGGTTCTTAGTAGCTTTTTTGTGGGCGATGCGGAAGGGTCAATATGACGACGATTATACCCCATCCGTACGCATGCTTTTTGATGATGAATTTACTGATAATACAAAAACAAATAAATAACAAAAACGAGTAACTATGGAATTAGAAAAATTCTCCTACGACAACAAAATTGTAAAGCACTTTGCTTTTGCAACCATCCTTTGGGGACTAGTAGGAATGCTAGTTGGACTTTGGATTGCACTGCAATTAGTGTTTCCAGCATTAAACCTAAACACAAGTTTTACCACATTTGGTAGACTTCGTCCGTTACATACAAATGCCGTTATTTTTGCCTTTGTTGGAAATGGGATATTTATGGGGGTTTATTATTCGCTTCAACGTTTGCTTAAAGCGCGTATGTGGAGTGACAAACTAAGTAATATTCACTTTTGGGCTTGGCAATTGATCATCGTTGCCGCAGCACTTACGTTACCTTTAGGCTACACTACAGGGAAAGAATATGCAGAATTGGAATGGCCAATTGATATTGCAATTACTATCGTTTGGGTCCTTTTTGGATGGAATATGTTTGGAACTATTCTGAAGAGAAGAGAAAAACATTTGTACGTAGCAATCTGGTTCTACATCGCAACGTTTGTTACGGTTGCAGTTTTACACCTTGTAAATTCATTCGAGTTACCCGTTTCAATGTGGAAAAGTTACTCTGGATATGCAGGGGTACAAGATGCATTGGTGCAATGGTGGTATGGTCATAATGCGGTGGCATTTTTCTTAACCACACCATACCTTGGATTGATGTACTACTTTATTCCAAAAGCAGCTAATCGTCCAGTATATTCTTACCGTTTATCTATCATCCATTTCTGGGCATTGATTTTCCTTTACATCTGGGCAGGACCACACCATTTATTGTATACAGCTTTACCAGACTGGGCACAATCATTAGGTGTTGTTTTCTCTATCATGTTGATTGCTCCATCTTGGGGTGGAATGATTAATGGTTTGCTAACGCTTCGTGGTGCTTGGGATAAAGTAAGAGAAGATGTTGTATTAAAATTCTTAGTTGTTGCAATAACGGCTTATGGTATGGCAACATTAGAAGGGCCATTACTTTCATTGAAAAACGTTAATGCAATTGCGCATTTCACGGATTGGATCGTTGCGCACGTTCACGTTGGTGCATTAGGTTGGAACGGTTTCTTGACTTTCGGGATTATTTATTGGTTAATTCCAAGAATGTTTAGAACGGAATTGTATTCTAAAAAATTAGCAAATTGGCACTTTTGGCTGGGTACTTTAGGAATCTTGTTTTACGCAATTCCAATGTATTGGGCTGGATTTATGCAAAGTTTAATGTGGAAAGAGTTCACTGAAGAGGGGATTTTAAAATATCCAAACTTCTTAGAAACAGTAACTCAAATTGTTCCAATGTATGCTGCACGTGCTTTTGGTGGTCTATTGTTTCTTATTGGAGCAATACTAATGGCTTACAACGTAATCAAAACAGTCAAACAAGGTTCTTTCTTGGCAAACGAAGAAGCCGAAGCTGCCGCATTACCAAAAACATACGTTTCTCATGCAAAAGAACATTGGCATAGAGTAATTGAACGTAAGCCAGTACGTTTAATGGTGTTTAGTTTATTGGTGATTTTGATAGGAGGAATTATTGAACTTGTACCAACGTTTATGATCCAATCAAACGTTCCAACTATTTCTTCGGTAAAACCATACACACCGCTTGAATTGCAAGGAAGAGATATCTATGTTAGAGAAGGATGCTACACGTGTCACTCACAAATGATTCGTCCGTTCCGTTCTGAAACGGTTCGTTATGGGGAGTACTCTAAAGCAGGAGAATTTGTGTATGATCACCCATTCCAATGGGGATCTAAGCGCACTGGTCCAGATTTACATCGAGTGGGTCAAAAGTATCCAGATTCTTGGCACTTTAACCACATGTTAGATCCAACAAGCATTTCACCAGGTTCAATCATGCCAGCATATCCGTGGTTGTTTGATGATGAATTGGATACTGCTATGACAGCGCCGAAAATTAGAGCAATGATTACTCTTGGTGTTCCTTACGCTAAAGGGTATGATAAAGTCGCAAACAAAGCATTGATGATCCAGGCAAACGAAATCGCAGCGCGTTTGAAAAAAGACGGGGCTGAAATAATGCCAAACAAAGAAATTGTATCGTTAATTGCTTATTTGCAACGAATGGGAACAGATATTAAAGGAGAAGCTAAAACTAAATAATATGAAATTCATCAACTATCTTGAATCAATTGTAGGAATATCGATTTTCCCAATGATCTCGCTCTTTATCTTTTTCTTATTCTTTTCGGTGTTGATTTGGTACGTGATTAAGGCAGATAAAAGCCACATCACGGAACTGAAAAATATTCCTTTAGACAACGATTCATCACATTAACATATTTTCAAAATAAATTAGTATGAAAACATTTTCTTTAAAATTAAAAATGCCAGCATGGCTTAATACAAAGGTGGTTCTTGGGTCCATGTTTGTTGCCTTCGCTCAATTGAGTACTTTTGCTCAAGCAGTGGCAGTAACAACGCCTGCAGCTCCCGTAGAAAAGTCGTCAATTTTCACAAACCCTGTATTTGTTATTTTGTTGACAATTATTATATTGCTTTTGTTGGTCATTTTTAGTTTTACTAAAGTCATTGGCATAGCGGCTAATCATAAAGCAATAAAAACAGCACAAAAAAATGAAACAATTGACAATGTGGTTAAAATACTGGCCATTGTATTTATGTTGGGTGGATTTGCACAATCAGGACTTGCTCAAGCGACAGTTGAGCCAGTAGTTACCACTGTTGCAGAAGCAGATCCTTCATACTGGGGGTTGTCGGCATCAAATTTTTACGGAATGGTCGGGATTATTTGTTTCGAGCTATTTGTTGCAGGTTTAATGTATTATACCATTATGCGACTTTTTGGTGTGCAAGAAAGAAAATTGGCTGAGGCTGAGAAAAAAGCCCCAGTTAAAAAGATTTCATTTATTGAAAAATTAAACGCGTCTGTACCATTAGAAAAAGAAGCGGACGTTATGATGGATCATGATTATGATGGAATTAAAGAATTGGATAACAATTTGCCACCATGGTGGAAATATGGCTTCTATTTAACCATTGTTGTTGGTATTATTTATTTGTTTAATTATCATGTTGTAGGATCGGGTAAATTGCAAATTGCAGAATATGACCAGCAAATGAACGACGCTAAGAAAGAAGCATTAATACGCAGTAAAAATGCGGCAAATTCTGTGGACGAAACAAATGCGGTGATGTTGGATTCAAAGTCAGCGTTAGCAGCTGGAAAATCTATTTATGATGTAAACTGTGTTGCTTGTCATGGTGCTGCTGGAGAAGGGGGTATCGGACCCAATTTAACTGACGACTATTGGTTACATAAAGGGGATATAAAAGATATCTTTAATACACTGAAATACGGTTATCCAGAAAAAGGCATGAAGGCTTGGGCACAAGATTTAAGCCCGCGTCAAATCAATGAGGTAGCGAGTTTTGTGAAATCTTTGAAAGGTACAAATCCAAAAGGAGGAATGGCACCTCAAGGAGAACTTTACGTAGAAAAAGGCCTAGAATCAGATACTACGAAAGTTGCTGCAGATTCGCTTATCAGCATTGCCAAATAGGAAGTACAAATAGAATAAGGGAGGGGGAAATTTAACGTAAGATGAGCAAAGATAAAATACCATTTGATGAAGATGCATTTCGCGATAGTATTGCTACTATCAATGAAGATGGAAAACGTAATTGGATCTATGCGCAACAGCCAAAAGGTAAGTTTTACACTGCCCGTTCGGTTTTAAGTGTATTTTACCTTATACTTTTCTTTGGTTTACCCTTTGTTCGGGTTGGCGGAAATCCATTTTTTCTGTTCAATATTTTAGAGCGAAAGTTTATCTTTTTTGGTGTTACATTTTGGCCACAAGACTTCTTTATCTTCGGGTTGGGAATGCTTGTATTCATTGTGTTTGTTGTATTGTTTACTGTTGTTTTCGGAAGGGTTTTCTGTGGCTGGATATGCCCGCAAACCATCTTTATGGAAATGGTTTTTCGCCGAGTTGAATATTGGATAGAAGGAGATGCTGCACACCAAAAGTTACTTAATAAGTCACCGTATACTAGGGAGAAAATAATTAAGAAAACTGCCAAACACGTAAGTTTCTTATTGATCGCGTTCATAATTTCAAACACCTTTTTGGCATATGTAATTGGTTCGGATGAGTTATTTAAAATAATTCACGAACCAGTTTCAAAACATATTGGTGGTTTTACTGCATTGTTAGTGTTTGCTTTCATCTTTTATGCTGTTTATACTTGGTTTAGGGAACAAGTTTGTCTAATTGCTTGCCCTTATGGAAGGTTGCAGGGCGTAATGACCGATAGAAATTCAATTCTTGTTGCCTACGATTACTTGAGGGGCGAACCACGTGATCTTTTCAATAAGGGAGAACGCACAGGTAAAGGAGATTGTATCGATTGCCATCAATGCGTAAAAGTCTGCCCGGTTGGAATTGACATAAGAAACGGAACACAGTTAGAATGCACGAATTGCACGGCATGTATCGATGCGTGTGATCACATCATGGATAAAATCGAAAAGCCAAAAGGTCTTATTAGGTACGCCTCCGAAAATGGTATTGCGAATCAAGAGAAACTAAAATTCACGTCAAGAATTAAGGCGTATTCGTTTGTGTTGCTTTTGTTGCTCGGTATTCTTACAATTTTACTTGTTACCAGAAAAGATGTTTCCGCAACTATTCTTAGAACACCTGGAATGTTGTTTCAAGTGCAAGAAAATAATCAGATCAGTAATTTGTATAATATCAAAATGATTAACAAAACGCATAAAACGGTTCCGATTTCATTCAAGTTAGAATCAAAATATGGAAGTATAAAGATGGTGGGCAAACCCTTGCGTTTAGTCAAAGAAGCTAAAGGTGAAACCGAGTTTTTTATCTTGCTTCCGAAAGAAAAAATTATTGAAAGAAAAACAACTGTTTACATTGGAATATATGCTGGGAAGGAAAAGTTGCAAACCGTTAAAACAACATTTTTAGGACCAATTACACTTAAACACTAAAGTTATGAAATTAGGCTGGGGATATAAAATTACAATTCTATACGTTGGATTTGTTGC
>JAYSRU010000254.1:0-2716 GCA_043720875.1 Crocinitomicaceae bacterium | reverse complement strand
CTGTGAATCCAGTTGTGTACGTGTTCCCTTGAGGGTCGCAAACTATCGCTGTTCCTTTATCTGATTTTGGACCACCAGCAGATTTAAGCCAGTCCCATTGTTGCCCATAAAAAGTATTTACAGTAACTATATTAAGTAATAAAATTATAATAAATCCGTTTTTCATGTTGCGTTAGTTGTATTCTTTAAAAATACGCAAATTATACGCAAACAGTTGCTTGTTGTTTATAAAAAAAATTAAGCCTTTCAAATTGAAAGGCTTAATTTAGAAATTGTTTAAAAAGTAAAGTGTCTTAATTCCATGAAGCATTGAAGAATATAGGTTTTTTTAATTCCGACGAAACACCATAATTGTTGTTTATTTTGTCCATTAATGAAGCAACTTCAAAAATTGTCAAGTTGCTTGAGATTCCTTTCAGCTTGTGTAAAGCTAATTTTTCTTTTGCCGTTCTTACCGTAGAATTAATCATAATTTTTTATATTGATGATCATCTATACGCTTACTTTAAAGATAAAGTTACAGTTATCAACAATTATTTTTAATTTCATTGTTGATAACTATTTAATTCATTGATTTTTAATTCATTGGAGTTTTTTCTAATATCTCTAAAAGGAAAGGCCAATATTTCTGAACTGAACTTATTTGAACTTTTTCATCTGGCGAATGTGCCGCTCTAATGTTTGGACCAAATGAAACCATATCTAGCTCAGGAAATTTTTCAGACAAAATACCACATTCCAATCCTGCGTGACATGCCTTGATTTTAGGTTCTTCGTTAAAACGAGTACGATAAATGTCTGCTACTATCTTCAAAATAGCCGAATTTGAATTGGGTTGCCATCCAGGATAATCTCCAGATTGTTCAACCGCTATTCCAACTGCTTCAAAGCTTGCTCTTACAGCATTAGCGATATCGTCTTTTGTGCTTTCGACACTACTTCTTTGTAATGATTGTGTCGAAAACTTACCATCTTTTATAACAACTCGTGCAAGTGAATTTGATGCTTCCACGAGGCCTGCTATGTCTGGACTCATTCTAAAGACACCATTCGGTACTGCGTATAATGCGTTCAACATTTGTTTGCCAATTGCTTTATCGGCAACTTTTGTTGGGTTCGCTTTAAAGTCACAGGTTATAGTCATTTCCTTTTCGATACTCTGATATTCATGCTTCAAGGTTGCAATAAAACCCTTAACATAGGTTTCGAAAGCGACTTTATCATCGTTACCCACAATACATGTAGCTGTTGCTTCCCTTGGAATTGCGTTTCTTAAACTTCCGCCGTCAAATGAATCTAAGTATATTTCAAACTTCTGACTTGCGCCAAATAAGATTCGAGTCATTAATTTATTTGCATTCCCTCTACCTTTATCGATATCCATTCCAGAATGCCCTCCAATTAAACCTTTGATGACAATTTCATACCCTGTAGTATTGTTGGGTGTTTCGATTTGAGTGTAACTGAATTCAGTATTCGTATCTATTCCACCTGCGCAACCAATTGATAATTCATCATCATCCTCAGTATCTAAGTTTAACAATATTTTACCTGAAAAGTTATGCGTATCAATATACTTAGCGCCAGTCATTCCCGTTTCTTCGTCAATCGTAAACATTGCCTCAATTGCTGGGTGTACGATCTCTGATGAAGCCAATATAGCCATAATTGATGCTACACCGATTCCATTATCTGCTCCTAATGTTGTCCCATTGGCCCGAAGCCAATCCCCTTCTACGATCATTTCAATTCCTTGCGTATCAAAATCAAATTTCGTGTTCGAATTCTTTTGATGCACCATGTCTAAATGCGATTGAAGAATGACAGTTTTTCTATCTTCCATCCCTTTAGAGGCAGGCTTTTTGATGATTACATTATGAATCGAATCTTCAATAGTTTCTAGACCAAGAGATTTACCGAAATCCAACATAAATTGAATAACTTTTTCTTCTTTCTTACTCGGTCTTGGTACTGCATTTAAATCTGCGAAATATCCCCAAAGCGCTTTAGGCTCAACGTTTCTAATCATATTATTTAGTTTAATAATTTGCTCTATTATAGTACAAGTTTTCTGTGTTTATATCGTTTTGGACCTCCGTCACCCAATCGTTTTTTACGATTCTCTTCATAGTCTGAATAAGATCCTTCGAACCAATACACGTTCGAATCTTCTTCAAATGCCAAGATATGTGTGCAAATACGATCTAGGAACCATCGATCATGGGAAATTACAACCGCACAACCTGCGAAGTTCATAATACCTTCTTCAAGCGCACGCAATGTATTGACGTCTATATCGTTAGTTGGTTCATCTAAAAGTAAAACATTAGCTTCAGTTTTTAAAGTCATCGCTAAATGCAGTCTATTTCGTTCACCACCTGACAAAACTTCAATTTTCTTGTTTTGATCTGAACCGTTGAAATTGAATTTGGTGCAATACGCGCGCGCATTTACTTTCTGATTCCCAATTTCAATTAAATCGGCACCTTGTGAAACCACTTCGTATACGGTTTTCTTAGGGTCAATTTCTTTGTGACTTTGATCAACGTAACCGATCTTCACGGTTTCGCCAACGGTAAATTCGCCACTATCTGATTCAAGTTCTTTCATGATCATTTTGAAGATTGTGGTTTTACCAGCACCATTTGGACCAATAATACCTACAATTCCTGCTGGAGGAAGTTTAAAGTTTAGATCATCGTATAGAATTTTATCC
>JAYSRU010000253.1:0-23561 GCA_043720875.1 Crocinitomicaceae bacterium | reverse complement strand
CCTCAACATTTATAAGCGAGAATGCCACGATAGGTTCAACGCTAAAGTATCACATCGATACGAATTGGAGTCTTTTTACAAGTAATGAAATGGCGGTTCAACGTTTGCAAACGTTGAACTATAGCATAAACCCAACACGGATAACTGAAGTGAGTGTAGTGGGAGTTAATGGGAAAATTGGCCGAATTGATCTGCAATCATTTATTGGTAATACATTTTATAGTTCGCTAGATTCGTTGCAAAGAACCAATTGGAAGAATCAGTTGATTGGCTTTTTTGGCTTAAGCTGCAATATAAAAGGTTCGTTTTCTATACGACCTACAATTTTTTATAAGTCAAGTTTTCGCTTACCTAGTTTCAATGAACTGTATTATCAACAAATCGGTAATCTAAATTTGAAACCAGAACTTTCTAATCAAGTTAATGCGCAAATAAGTGCAATGAAGTCAAGTAAGACATGGTCATTTAGAGGAGTATTAGATGTTTTTTATAACATAATTGAAAATCGAATTCTTGCCATTCCGACCAAAAATTTATTTCAATGGTCGATTCAAAATATTGGAAAAAGTCAGGGGTATGGGTTTGAATCGAAAGTGGAAATGACCAAAACCATGCACAATCATTCATTTGAACTTGCTGGAACCTATTCCTATCAACGAATTATGGATAAAACTGATGCTACATCTACTACCTATAAAAATATTTTACCATATCAACCCTTACATTCGTCCAATGCATCTTTTACTTATGGTTACAAAAAGATAGGTGTTACAGTTAACTATAATTTTGTAAGCGCTAGATATAGCCTAACACAAAACATTTCTTCTAATGAAATTTCGTATTTTAGTTTAGTTGATTTAGCCATTTGGAGTAAATTTACAGTGGCAAGAAACACATTTAAAGGCATACTTAACGTCAAAAATTTAACCAATACATCCTATGCCTACGTTAAAAACTATTTTATGCCAGGCATTAATTATCAAATAACTTTAGTTTATGGGTTTAAATAAATTTGGAATACTACTCCTTGTAGTTTCTTTTACAATAGCGTGTAAAAAGCACAAGCCGAAGAATCCTGTTTCAACCAACATGAGTAATGGAATAATCGTATTAAATGAAGGCTTGTTTCAACAAAATAATAGTTCGTTGACTTGGGTTGATTTTACCCAAAACACGAACGACAATAGCTTTTTCGAAACAAAAATTGGCAGAGGATTAGGAGATACAGGTAACGATATGGTGCGATATGGCGGCAAAATATATATTGTGGTGAATGTATCTAGTACACTTGAAGTGTTGGATGCGTATACCGGTAAACTCATTAAACAGGTTATGATGCAAACAAGTTCAGGAGCTGCGAAACAGCCTAGATCAATTACTGTTTCTGGTGGAAACGTATTTGTTTCGTGCTTCGACGGGTTTGTAGATGTTTTGGACACAGCCAATATTCAGTTAGTAACTCGAATTGCTGTTGGGAAAAATCCAGATCAAATTTGTGCAAGTGGAGGCAACGTTTATGTTTCTAATTCTGGAGGCCTAGATTTCCCGATTTTAGACTCTACAGTTTCTGTCATAAGTGCGACTAGTCTTACCGAGACTGTAAAAATTGTTGTGGGTAAGAATCCTGGAGCGATTGCGGCTGATGGACAGGGTAATGTTTTTATTGCAGTACGAGGAAATTACAGCAGTGTGCAACCGAAATTTGTGAAAATTAGTTCTAGCACTAACACCATCTCATTTACCGCGAATTGGTCTATTTCGGAAATTACAGTGGTAAACACCAAGTTAATGATGATTGCAGAATCTGGTGCAAGTCAAGCGATATGGAAATATGACATTGCATCTAATGTTATAGAAAATAGTAATTTTTTGTCTGGCGCAACACTTACGAAACCCTACCACATGCAGATCAATCCGGTTACGGGATTAATTTATCTTACAGATGCTAAAAACTATACTACTACAGGAGAATTGTACGAGTTTAACGCCAGCGGTTCATTTCTTAGGAAATGGAATACGGGTATCAATCCAAGTAAGTTGTTGTTTTATTAATTCAGTTTGCTAGAATTTATTAAATAAATCGAATATTATTTTGATTTATGCGTTCAATACTAGGAAATAGTATTTTCTTTGTATTACACTTTTTAATAAATCAACTTGAACATGAAATCATTTTTACTTTCAATCCTATGCATTTACAGCTTTACGGCTTGTAATTCGGATGCCGTTAAACCTGAGAAAGTGGAGGTTGTAAAAGAAGTGGACACTATTGTCCCGGCTCAAAATGCTGAAGATGCTGTTGCAAAAGCAAATGGAGGCGTGTCAGTTTCTCAAGCGAAAGAAGAGATAAAAAATGCAGCTTTGATCGAAAAGAAATATGGTGAGCAATGGGATTTTTGTACGTGTGTTTTAGCTAACGATTCGATCACGGATGCATTTGAGAAAAAAATGTCACCAGCTCAAGAAACTAAGTTGATGGCCCGTTGGGATTATGTAGACAAAAAATGCAAAGAACTTACTACGTTTGACCAAACTAACCCAGACCAAAGAACTGCACACGACCGTAAGGTTTTAAAATGTTTAAAAGCTGCGAACAGAAAAAAATAATACATTATTATTATTAAAAAATAATGTCCCCCTTAGTAAGGTGGGGACATTATTTTGTGCTAATGTTCCGGACTATAAAAAGAATAACAATCTAATCCATTCAAATCCTAATGCGTTATTGAGCGTTACTACTTAGCTACTTTCAACCCAAGGATGTCTTCGATCGTTATTTTTGCAACTGAATGATAACCATCTTGTGCTTCAGCATACACTTTTATCGCCCATGCTTTATTTTCGGGAGTTGAAGCCAATGCAGTATAAATTGGAGCTAAGAATTTACGTCGACCCACACGATTCAAGAATTTATTCATTTCTGGACGAATACCTAAGTAACCCGAATTAATTCCAAGCACATACCATTCTGCCATAATTTCAGAATTACCCCATCCTTTAAAGTTGAAAATTGCATCGAGTTCGGCTAATTTTTTAGGATCTGATTGTTTTGGCAGATGTCTAATGAAGGCCAACCATTCTTGCGTAATGAAATCTTCTCGTTTAACTTTTTTGAATACTTTTTTAGATTTAGCTAGGTAATTGTCAGCCATTTTCTCCATATTCTTGAAACGATCAGATTCAACACGTGCACAATTTTTAGGAATTCCACGACCATATAACCATTCGTCGGTATTGAATTTTGTTCCAGTAGGCATCAATAACTTTTTATTCAAAAACTCTTCAAACATTTCTGTTGTTATGGTTTTGAATTTGAACTGAGCAAAATAGGCTTTCAGAAACTTATCAAATTCTTTCCTACCCACTTTTTCTTCTAATGTCTTTAAGAAGAATGCACCTTTAACGTAGGCAATTGAAGTCATTCCGTCATCCGGACTTCTGTCTTTTAGGTTTAGTTTTAAATGTGTGTCGTCCGGATTTTTACCAGAATTAATCAAGCGATTTTCATCTTCTAATTCTTGGAACTCGATTAATGCTAACATGTCAGATCTTTCTTTACCGTATAAAGATTCCATAATTCTGTTCTCGAAATAAACCGTAAAGCCTTCATTGAGCCAGAAATCGTTCCAAGTAGCATTCGTTACCAAGTTACCCGACCATGAATGTGCAAGTTCGTGCGCAATAACAGAAATCAATGATTTGTCTCCCGCAATAAGTGTAGGGTTGGCAAATGTCAATCTAGGGTTTTCCATTCCTCCAAAAGGGAAACTATTTGGTAAAACAATTATATCATATTGTTCCCACTGGTATTTACCGTATAAGTTTTCTGCAGCCGAAATCATTGAAGGTAAATCTTCAAACTCACGCGCACAAACATCAACAGAGCCTGGTTCAGAATATACACCACAGTTTTTACCTAATTTTCGATATTCTAAATCCCCAACTGCCAAAGCAATTAGGTAAGAGGGGATAGGCTGCTTCATTTCAAAATGATAGTTCCCGGTTTCGTTCTTTTCTGTTGGGTTCGATGCACTCATTAAAGCCATTAATTCTTTTGGAACCTTAACATCTGCAGAATAGGTAATTCTAATAGCCGGAGTACATTGAACAGGAATCCAAGTACGCGTTAAAATCGCTTGACCTTGAGTGTATAAATAAGGATGCTTTTTACCATTTGTCAGAGAGGCAGGTAGCCAGTCTATTGCTTCTGTATTTTCAGTTGTTTGATAATAGATATTAATATCTGCTGTGTTTTTAGGGATCGAAATTTTTAAAGGAGCACCGAGTAATGCATCCTCCAGTCCAATAACATAATTTGCTTCCTTTTCAGCACCTTTCTTGCCCACCGTTACACGTTGAATTTTCAATGCTTTAATGTCGAAAATAGCAGTGTCCGCACCATTGTTTATCATGGAATGTCGAGCAACGCCGTAGATGGTTTTATTCTCGAAATTTATGTCGAGTTCAAGCGCTAAGTGCTTAGTTCTTATTTCATTGATATTGCTGTAACTGTGCTCATCCGTAGGTATTTGGCTGAGAATTGGTACATTTTTTTCTGTTTTGCCCGTAGTATCGGTATCCTTGTTGCTGGCACCAGAACAAGCGCTTAATATTAGGAGAACAAGAAGTATTGAAAATGATTTGAACATAAACTTTTATTAGGTTTACAAAAATAATGGATTAATTCGTTTAAACAAATGATTCTCGTCTAATTACGTGTTTTGTTCGACTAAATTATCGGTACAAAAGCTATTTTGTTAATCCTGAGCCTTGTTTTGATCGTTGAACTCAGAAGTGAGGTAGCGAATAACATCAGCTGCACCAACCAATCCGAAAAGAGCTGGCATGTAAGAAATAGTACCATAAAACGATTTCTTGAAATTCAATCCATCTGTCATTTTTAACGAATCTTTTTGCTGTAATTCGGAAGAAAATACAGCACGAACACCTTTGAAACCTACTTTAGATTTTTTCATCCGTTTTTTGACATGATGGCCTAGTTTACAATTGTAAGTGTTCTCTAGAGCTACTGCTTGAACACGCGATGCATCCATTTTACCCCCTGCGCCGAGATGGGTAATTATTTTCGTTTTTGTTCGTTTACACGCGATAATCCATTCTATTTTTGGCGTAAGCGAATCGATACAATCCATAACATAGTTTGGCTTATATTCTTCAAGGATTTCCCATACTCGTTCGGGCATTACAAACTCTTCAATAACATTTAATACGATTTCAGGGTTGATGTCACGTAATCTTTCGGCAAGTACGACCGCTTTGTTTCTACCAATTGTAGAATCTAATGCGGTGAGTTGTCTGTTTTTGTTACTGATATCAAAAACATCACCGTCGATTAAAGTAATCGTTCCAACACCACTTCGGGCAATAAATTCTGCAGCGAATGACCCTATCCCGCCCAAACCAACAACCAATACATGAGCTGCCTTGAGCTTAGCTAATCCTTCCTTTCCAATAAGTAATTCTGAACGTCCGAGCCAATCTGTCATTTGATAATGTTAAAATTTAAAGTGCAAAAGTAACGTTTTAATCGTTTTTTTGAATAAAAACGAGAAATGAAAATGCGTAACACTTGTTTTTTGGAGAAAATTGTACATCTTTGGCATTCAAAAAATAAATTTAGATGGAAAGCAAAGTACAAAAAGGGCATCCGAAAGGATTATATTTATTGTTCTCAACAGAATTATGGGAGCGTTTTAGTTATTATGGAATGCGAGCAATTTTCGTATTTTATTTGACCCAAGCTTTACTTTTAGATAAAGAAACTGCTTCTGGAATTTATGGATCATATACTGGATTAGTTTATTTGACTCCAATTTTAGGAGGTTATTTCGCTGATAATATTTGGGGAAATAGAAAATCTATTTTTATTGGAGGTGTAATGATGGCAATTGGTCAGCTTTTTATGTTCTTGTCTGCTTTAAACTATACCTCACCGAAACTCGCAGTTATTTTGATGGTTGTTGGTTTAACTTCGTTAATTTTTGGAAACGGATTCTTTAAGCCAAACATTTCTACAATGGTTGGACAATTGTATACGGAGACAGATACGCGTAAAGATTCTGCTTATACAATTTTCTACATGGGTATTAACTTGGGCGCTTTTTTCGCACCATTGTTATGTGGTTTTGTTGGACAAACAGGAAACCCTGCTGATTTTAAATGGGGATTCTTATTGGCGTGTATCGGAATGATACTTTCATTGATTATTTTCCAACGTGCAAAAGATAAATATTTGATTACTCCTTCAGGAGAACCAGTAGGAATTGAGCCGAATGTTTTGCGTTTAAAGAATGAAGCAGCAAAGTTAGGCACTGTAGATTCTTCAATTCCTGAAGTAAGTAAGAAAGGCGCTAGCAACGTATTGGTTGGAATGATTGTAGGAATTGCAATTCTATTCACTTTAAGATTTGCTGTGTTTTTTGATGGAGAAGGTGGTGTAATGGATACGGTTAACAATTGGATTTCTTGTTTCATTTTTGCTGGAACTGTAGCCTTCCCATTAATTATTATTATGGATAAGTCACTTACTGCAATCGAACGATCACGAATCCTAGTAATATTCATTATTGCATTCTTCGTAATCTTCTTTTGGGCGGCATTTGAGCAAGCAGGAGCATCTCTTTCTTTCTTCGCAGAAGAGCAAACTGATCGGGTGATATTTGGTTGGGAAATGCCTTCTAGTTGGTTTAGTAGCTTTAATGCCATTTTCATTGTAATATTAGCGCCAGTGGTTTCAATTTTATGGACCAAATTAGCTAAAGTAAACCGCGAACCAGCGTCGCCTTACAAACAAGCTTTCGGTTTATTTTTCTTAGCTGTAGGTTACATAGTAATTGCGATGGGAGTAAAAGGATTAGATCCAAGTGTTAAGGTTAGTATCTTTTGGTTAACATCATTGTACTTAATTCACACAGTAGGTGAGTTGTTCTTATCGCCAATTGGACTTTCGATGGTAAATAAGCTTGCACCTGTTCGATTTGCTTCACTCTTAATGGGTGTTTGGTTCCTTTCAACAGCAGCAGCAAATAATTTTGCAGGATTTTTAAGCGGTTTCTATCCAGATCCACAATTAACAAGAACTGAAGTACGTGCCTTAGAGAAAGAATATTCTGTAAATGGTCATACAGCGTTCTTAACAGATTTAAAAGCTAAAGATTCAACTAGTCTTACTTTCAAGAAACCTGGAGACAAAAACATAAGCTATTCCGCAATCCAATTTAGCACTTTGTTTCCTGAAACAAAAGATAAAGCTACGCAAGAAGCTAATTTACAAATTGTAAAGAAGGTTAAAGTTGATTTCGCAAGAAAGGCGGTTAATGTTGAAAAATCGTTTTTAGGGTTACAAATTAACAATTTGAATTCATTCTTTATGCTTTTTGTATACTTAGCTGGAGGTGCTGCAATAATATTATTCTTATTAAGCAGCGTTTTAGTGAAAATGATGAAAGGAATTAAGTAATTAAAATAACAGTAATAAAAGGGTGATGTAATTCCAACGTCACCCTTTTTTAATATATAGAAGTATAAAATACACTAAAAACATGGCAGAACAAAAACATCCAAAAGCATTACCTTACTTATTTCTATCCGAAATGTGGGAAAGGTTCGGATATTATTTAATGATCGGAATTTTCACGCTATACCTTAAGGATACTGTTAACGGATTCAAATTTTCAGAAGCAGAAGCATCCAATTTGTATGGAACGTTCATCGCATTAGTTTTCTTTACGCCGTTTATTGGTGGATTACTTGCAGATCGCTTGCTGGGGTATCGTTTACCCATAATATTGGGAGGTATATTGATGGGCGTTGGGTATTGCACCATGTCCATTCACTCGATACCAATGCTTTACACTTCGATGGTATTGGTTATTTTGGGAAATGGTTTGTTTAAACCCAATATTTCAACCTTGCTTGGAAATCTTTACAACGAAGATCGGTTCAAGGCGAGAAAGGATGAAGGCTACAATATTTTTTACATGGGAATCAATATTGGGGCATTTGCTTGTAATATCATTAGTTCAATTTTATACAATGTTTACGGTTTTGGTGCAGCGTTTTTGGCGGCTGGTATTGGAATGTTCATTGGTGTAGCAATTTTCATGATTGGAACAAAGCATTATGCACATGTCGACAAAGTAAAACCTAAAGTGGCTGGAGAGGCTCCACTCTGGAAAGTGTTGTCCATCGTGATTTTTCCAGCAATTATTTTTGCGGGTATCGCCATGCTTATGCCTGTAATGGTGAAAGATAAAGCGACAGATGCCTTTTTGTTTGCTTGTATTCCGGTTCTATTTTTCTTCGGATATATTTGGAAATCTGCTCCAAAGGAAGACAGAAGAGCTATTGGTGCCTTACTTGCAATTTTCTTAGCAGTAATTCCTTTTTGGGCAATTTTCAAACAGAACGGTTCTACATTAAATACTTGGGCAGAAAATTATACAGACAGAAAAGCTCCGGAAGCAATTGCGTCAAGTTTGTTTGCTATCAAATTAGTAGAGAAAAAAACAATGCAAACAGATACTGTTGAAACGAAAGTATTGGATAAGCATTACCGACCTGTTAATCCAGAAAAACTAGCATTTCAACTTCCGAATTATTTTAAAAATATGCCGGAATCCGAAAAACCTAAACAGGGTGAATCTATCTATTTGTTTAATACTCAAATTTTTCAATCTGTTAATCCGTTTTGGGTAATTGTATTAACACCATTTATTGTCGCATTATTTAAGTTTTTACGTCGTAGAGGTAGAGAGCCATCGTCGCCAAATAAATTGGCTATTGGTTTATTTATCACAGCATTAAGCTGCTTGGTAATGGTTGCTGCTGTTTACGCTTCAGGTAACGGTGCACATAAAGCGAGCTATTGGTGGTTTTTTGCAACCTACGGAGTGGTTACAGTGGGTGAACTTTTCTTGAGTCCAATTGGTTTGTCTATTGTTTCAAAATTATCTCCTCCACGTTTAATGGCCTTAATGATGGGTGGTTGGTTTATTTCAACATCAATTGGAAATAAGCTTTCAGGTGTATTGTCTTCATTGTGGGATGGTTATGAAGATAAATCTAATTTCTTCTTAGTGAATTTTGGATTACTGTGTGTAGCAACTATGATTCTAGCATTGATGTTGCGCTGGTTGAATAAAGTCTTTAAAGAATATAAAGTTTAATCCCAATAAATTAATGGGTTAGAACGCATTTCCGAAAGGATTTGCGTTTTTTTTTGCTCCAATTGTTCTGCTTCCATTGTACCAACATGAATGGTTTTGTGTTGTACGAGTGTTCTAGCATTTTCAACCTTTTTACAAAGAGATAGTGTTGCTGTATCCATGTACTTTGTTTTGATACCTGACCATACATAATCGATGGCTTGCTTGTTCGGATGTGCCAAGTCTGCTTCAAAAAATCTATAATCACGCAAATCATCAAGGATTAAATCATATGATGGGAAATAACTCACATAGGCTGAATGAGTTTCACAAAGAGCATGCACCATTTCTAATAAACGCGCTTTACTTCGGTTGTTTTCAATAATTCCGTCTCGTAAATGGCGTACCGGACTTACGGTTAGTATAATAGTTAGATTCGGGTACAGCGAATTTAGTCCTTCAATACAATAACGAGCATTTGCAATCAAATCAGCAGTGCAGGTTAATCTTTTTTCAAATAAGTTTGAATTCATTTTATGACAGTTCGCTACTGTTTCATCGGTTTGTATGTTATAATACTCCCAGGCTGTTCCAAATGTAATGAAAAGGGCTTGTGCTGCTTTTAGTTGTGCATGCAAGTGAGCGTGTTTGCCATTTAGATCGAGTAGAAGCTCTTCTTTGTCCATGTTCCATAGTGTTCCAGCAGCATTCCAAGACAAATAATATTCCTCTTTTTGAAAAATAGAATCTTCAAAATTCATTGGAAAAGACAAAAGTTTTGCAATGGCTGTTGGATGAAAAATGGTTCCGAAACTATTGTGTACTGTTTCAAAACCGGCATTTGAAAATCGATTTCCAATTTCTGTTGAAAAACAAGAACCGATTAATACGATTGGCTTACCGTGAATGAGTGAAAGCTTATCTTTCCTTAGTTCTAAAGTTGATTTCATTTCAAACATTTGCGATTCTTGTTGTATAGTCTAACACTGATTTCCATCCTTTCCATTTTCCGAATTCACCAATTGTTTCGTTGTGCCAAATGCAAATGAATTCACCGCCATATTTTTTTACTTCGTTTACTAATGCTTTTATTTTAGCTTCGGCATCAATAGGGGCAAGTTTCAAATATTCATTCAAAGTCCCATCCATATATGCAAAGGGATGAACTAGTAATTTTGTAGTTTCGTTTTGATCAAGATCAAAGAAGAAATGAGGACGTGCTGTTCCCGCTCGAAATCCAACACAATCGGCATATCCCATGGTATAATCATGCGTAAATCCAGCTTTTATTAAGCGTTGATAGGTAAGTGGAATTTTTAATTTCAGAAAGTGTTGTCGACTATGTATTGTGTTTTTTTCAGGACCCAAAATTGAATTTAAGCGATTTTTTTCCTCGTTCAATAGCGCGAAAGAAGTATTGCTTTTATAACTAGGGTGTAAACCGATTTCTATTTTTTCGGAAACGTGTTGAATTAATTGTTGATGCCTGAGGTCTTGCCAATGTATATTTTTATCAAAATCGGAATAATCTCCTAAGTGCCAAAAAACTAGGGGTTCAATGGGAGTTTTAGCTAGCGCAAGAATGATGTCAAAGGTATCGTAAGGATCTTTGGAACCGTTGCTTGTAAAGTTTTTACGCGCTTCCATTCTTGCAGTATCTCCCTTAATTTTTTCACGCCATTTTGCGGCTACTTGTCTCCATTTGTTTTTCCATTTGAAGGCATAGGTGTTGTCGATGTCAAATGTGGGTACGTAAGAATAGTGTGGTGTTATGGGATTAAATTCAACGGCTAAGATCTTTTCTAATGATAGGATGAAATGCTCAGCCCATCTGTCACAAATTACAAACTCCATCCAATCATATTTGTGCTGAACACTGAATTTAGACAAGTAGCGATCATGTTGATCTCTTTGATGGCTGCCGTATTCTTCGAACCTAGAAAGGCAATAGAATAGTGCGGCAGGAAGATCTGAAACTCCACCAAAACTCAGTGTTTCCATTCCTTCATAATTACCAAGACCTAAATCTGGTTGTACCATGGATTCATCAAAAAGAAATGACGAAGGTTCAATTTTATGAATTCCCGCTAAATCAATTTTAGAGAAATTAATCTTTGGATAATGCAACTGAAGGATGTGAGCTTTATCATTCGTGAATTTATAGTCTATGTTTCGATCTTTAAAGATGAAATTAAACGTGTAAATTAAACGTTCTGTTATGGTTTCAGAATAAATCGTAAGCATTATAAATCGGAAACTATTTTTTCACAAATAAATGTCCCAGCTTGACCGTCACCAAATAAAGCTGGAAATGGTTGATTGAAATTCGTTAAGAATTCATTTATGGCAAGAATTATTTTGTCAGCATCAGCATCAACCAAAACGGCATTTCCTGCATCAACAATTTCTACCCATTCTGTTTGTTCTCTTAAAATAACACAAGGCTTTCCAAAAAAGTAGGCTTCTTTCTGAAGTCCTCCGCTATCTGTAACAATAAGCTTTGAGTTTTTTTCAAGTGCAATAATGTCAAAGAAACCAACTGGATCAATAATTTTGATCTTAGGGTTATTGGTCAGTTCGTTGTATAAAGATGTTTCCAATTGAATGGGTAACATTTTTTGAGTTCTGGGATGTAGCGGTAAAACCAACGTTAAGTTATGCGTTTCAACGGATTTTATTAATGCACGAATGATATCGCTGAGGCGTTTTGCGTCATCTGTGTTGGCATTTCGGTGAATTGTAGTTAATATAAAATGGTTAGGCGTTAATCCTAAATCTTTAATAATAGTGGATTTGGAATCAGCAATTGCACTAAAATACAGACTGTTGTCATACATGATATCACCACAGTGGTATACGTTTGGATGATCTAATGTAGCTGTTGGGTTTATAGTTAAGCTAAACCCTTCTTTCTTTAAATTATTGATTCCTGAACTAGTTGGTGAAAATAACAAAGTACTCACGTGATCACACATTATTCGATTAATCTCCTCAGGCATTGCTTTGTTGAAAGAGCGTAATCCAGCTTCAATATGAATTAATGAAATACCAATTTTAGAGGCAGCAATTGCAGCAGCAAGGGTTGAATTTGTATCACCATAAACTACAACTGCATCAGGTTTTTCAGCGGTAAATATTTCTTCTAACTTTTCAATCATCATCGCAGTTTGAGCGCCATGACTTTGTGAACCAACAGCTAGGTTGAAATCTGGAAGTGGAATACCTAATTCAGTAAAAAAGATGTCGCTCATGTTTGTGTCATAATGCTGACCTGTGTGAACTATTTTTTCTTCAATTTTATCTTTAAAACCTAAACGAATAGCACGAGAAAGCGCAGATGCTTTGATGATCTGTGGTCGAGCGCCAATTATTGTTATTATTTTCTTCATTTTATAAGTATACCTGAATCGAGGAAGCTAAAATAGCCATTATCCGTCACAATAATGTGGTCTTGTAACGTGATATCCATAATTCTTCCAATTTGTGCTAAATTAAAGGTTATTTTCTTGTCAGCGTCACTTGGAACCAGATTTCCGCTAGGATGATTATGAGCCAAAATAATACTAGAAGCTTTGTGTGTTAAAGCATGGTGAAATACTAATTTTGGATCTACCGATGATTCATGAATTCCACCTTTGAATAATTGCATGTAATGAATCGGGATATTGGCTCGATTCAATAAACATAAATGCACTTCTTCGTGACCAAGCCCAATGAAAGGTAATTTCAAAAAATTATAGGCATCTTGAGAGGAACGAATTGCTTTTTTCTCTAAGCCATCCGTGGCGAAATTATAGCGTTTGGCTAATTCGAAAGTTGCAAGTAATGTTACTGCTTTTGATGCGCCAATTCCAGAGTAGGAACATAGTTGCTTAAATCCTTTTTTACTCAAATTCGAGAATTGTTGTTCTGCATCATTAAGCATTTCTCGAGCTAAATCTAATGCACTTTTTGATTTGCTGCCTGAGCCTATCAATATTGCTATGAGTTCGGCGTCTGAGAGCGTTTTCTCTCCGTTTTGTATGAGTTTTTCTCTTGGTCGATCATCGATTGCCCAATTTTTTATAGCTATACCTTGCATCCAATTTACTTTGATACTAAGATAAAGAATGATCTTGTATTATTCTAATAAAAATAGCATTAAAAAGATTGTTTTTTCAGAATTTAACGAAAAGTCCAGCGTTAACTATTGCACCTCCAAGTCCAATTTCAGAATTGATCCCGAAATTTCTGGTGATAAAATACCTTCCGCCTAAGCAAAGTCTTAAAGAGTAAAAACCCATTCCTAAATCTTCAATTACTGGTGAATACAATTTTATTCTTTCATCGTTTTTAAAAGAATTTTCAAATGTATATTTCAGGCCTACTCCAATCCCTCCATAAAAGTCAAATTTTGTACTTTTAGTTACAATGTGGTAATCAATTCTACCACACAAACGCAGCTGTTTGATTTCGTACAAATAATTAAACTGAACATTCTCATCGAGGCCAGTTAGTATATTGTAAACAGGATCAATTTTGGAATAGGTTCTAGTGGTTCTTTTTAAATTGGCATCTATTCCGATAGAAATTCGATCAGCAATAAAATACTCAGCTAAAATACCAGAAGGATGAATAATTTTTGTGTCTACGTTAAAGGAGCCTGTAGGCAACTCATCTTCGAAAAAATAAGGGAATGAATATAAGCCATAATTTGCTTGAATAATAAAATCTTTAGCCCTAACTGCTTGACTAAATAGGGAGGATGTATTCAATAAAATAACCGAAACGAAAATCAAAAATCTCATATGCTTAAAACTTTACAGTTTAGTATATATTGCTTTCAAAAGAAATAAAAAAGCCATCCTTCAAATTAAAGGACGGCTTTATATGCTTAATTTTGTTCTGCCTTTATTAATGCTAGTGCAGAGCCAGCCTTAAACCAACCAATTTGTTGTTGATTATACGTGTGGTTGGCAATGATTAAATCACTTGACCCATCCATATGGACAAACTCTAAGGTTAATGGCTTACCAACACTAAATGATTTTAAATCGATAAAGTTAATGGTGTCGTCTTCCTTGATTAAGTTATAGTCAGCTTCGTTAGCAAATGTTAAACCTAACATACCTTGTTTTTTAAGGTTTGTTTCATGAATTCTAGCAAATGATTTCACTAAAACTGCAGCAACTCCTAAATGACGTGGTTCCATAGCGGCATGTTCACGAGATGAACCTTCACCATAATTATGATCTCCAACAACAATACTTGCAACAGCTGCAGCTTTATAAGCTCTAGCAACTGCAGGAACTTCACCAACCGTTGAATCAAGTTGATTTTTAACCGCATTTGTGGCGCCACCGAATGCATTAACTGCACCAATTAGCATGTTATTTGAAATGTTATCTAAATGTCCTCTGTAGCGCAACCATGGTCCAGCCATAGAAATATGATCTGTAGTACATTTACCTTCTGCTTTGATCAATAATTTAGCTCCCAAGATATTTTCTCCATTCCATGCTGGAAATTCTTCTAACAATTGAAGGCGAGATGAATCTGGTGAAACTATAATTTGAACATTGCTTCCATCCTCAGCCGGTGCTTGGTATCCTGCATCTTCAACAGCAAATCCACGAGAAGGCAATTCATCTCCTTTTGGCGGATTTAATTTTATTTGTTCTCCTTTATCATTTGTTAATGTATCTGTTAGCGGGTTGAAACCTAAGTCACCGGCAATTGCAATGGCAGCAACTATTTCTGGGGAACTAACAAAAGCGTGCGTGTTGGGGTTGCCATCAGCTCTTTTGGCGAAATTTCTGTTGAAAGAGTGAATAATTGTATTTTTCTCTTGTTTTTCAGCTCCTGGACGATCCCATTGTCCGATACATGGACCACAAGCATTGGTAAACACTTTCGTTCCCATTTTTTCAAACGTTGCGATGATACCATCTCTTTCGATAGTATATCTCACTTGTTCTGAACCTGGATTTATTCCGAATTCAGCTTTAGGTGTGATGCCATGTGCAACGGCTTGTTCTACAATTGAAGCCGCTCTCGACATATCTTCGTAAGAAGAGTTGGTGCAAGAACCAATTAATCCCCAATCAACTTTTAACGGCCAACCATTAGCGATCGCTTCAGATTTCATCGTTGAAATAGGGTTTCCCCTGTCCGGAGTAAATGGACCATTGATATAAGGTTCTAATTCAGATAAATTAATTTCAATTACTTGATCAAAATAAGCTTCTGGATTAGCGTAAACTTCTGAGTCACCTGTTAAATGTTCTGCTATTTGATCTGCAGCATCTACAACATCTTGTCTTCCAGTTGCACTTAAGTAACGACGCATAGAATCGTCATAACCAAAAGTAGAAGTAGTGGCTCCTATTTCAGCCCCCATGTTACAAATAGTTCCTTTTCCAGTACACGATAACGAGATTGCACCGTCACCAAAATATTCAACTATTGCACCTGTACCACCTTTTACTGTAAGAATGTCGGCAACTTTTAAGATAACATCTTTGGCAGAAGCCCAACCACTTAACGTTCCAGTTAATTTTACACCAATAAGTTTTGGAAATTTTAATTCCCAAGCCATTCCAGCCATAACATCAACTGCGTCAGCTCCACCAACGCCGATGGCTACCATACCTAATCCTCCAGCATTAACTGTGTGAGAATCCGTTCCGATCATCATTCCACCCGGAAAAGCATAGTTCTCTAAAACCACTTGGTGAATAATTCCAGCACCTGGCTTCCAAAAACCAATTCCATATTTGTTTGAAATTGACGATAAAAAGGTAAAAACCTCATTGTTTTGATTTAATGATTCTTGTAAGTCTTTTGAAGCACCAACGCGCGCTTGAATTAAGTGATCCGCATGAACCGTTGATGGTACCGCAACTTTAGGTTTACCTGCCTGCATAAATTGCAATAAAGCCATTTGTGCAGTTGCATCTTGCATCGCAACACGATCTGGTGCAAAATCCACATAAGATTTACCTCTTTCTTGTGCTGCAGTAGGTGTTCCTTCCCACAAGTGAGTGTAAAGAATTTTCTCTGAAAGTGTTAACGCTTTTCCAGTCAACTTTCTTGCTGCTGCAATCCTTTCAGGGTATTTGGCGTAAATCGCCTTGATCATATCTAAATCGAAAACCATGGTATATTTTTTATATATTTTTGATGCGTCGCAAATATACTATTTTCAAGCTAATTTATTGAATTGAAAGCACACTTTTATGCAAACAATTTTTTACTTAAAAAAGCAAATCAAAATTCCGTTCAAAATCACTACTTTTGCACTTTAAAAATCGAATAAGAATGTTTGAGAATTTAAGTGAAAAGTTTGAAAGAGCGTTTAAGGTTCTAAAAGGGCAAGGACAAATATCTGAAATTAATGTTGCTGAAACATTGAAAGAAGTACGAAGAGCCTTGTTGGATGCGGATGTTAATTTCAATACTGCTAAGAATTTTACCAATTCGGTAAAAGAAAAAGCTTTGGGTAGAAATGTATTGACTTCGCTTTCACCAAACCAATTAATGATTAAAATCTGTCATGAAGAATTGGTGGAATTGATGGGTGGAGCTGAGTCTGAAATTAATTTTCAAGGAAATCCTGGAATCATTTTAATGTCGGGTTTACAAGGGTCTGGAAAAACAACCTTTTCAGGGAAACTTGCGAACTATCTCAAAAATAAGAAAAACAAAAAGCCATTGTTGGTTGCATGTGATGTTTATCGCCCTGCAGCAATTGATCAATTACACGTTCTCGGAGAACAATTAGGAATTGATGTTTACAGCGATCGCGAAGAAAAAAATCCGGTAAAAATTGCACAAGCAGCAATAATTCATGCGAGAAGCAAAGGCTTTAATGTTGTGATTATTGATACCGCGGGTCGTTTGGCGGTAGATGAGCAAATGATGCAAGAAATTGCAGACGTAAAGCAAGCGATTAATCCAACAGAAACCTTATTTGTTGTTGATGCCATGACGGGGCAAGATGCTGTGAATACGGCAAAGGCTTTTAATGCAAAAATTAATTTTGACGGTGTAGTTTTAACCAAGTTGGATGGTGACACGAGAGGTGGTGCTGCGCTTTCTATTAAAACAATTGTAGAGAAACCTATCAAGTTTGTAGGTACAGGTGAAAAGATGGACGCATTAGATGTGTTTTATCCTACCCGTATGGCAGACAGAATTCTTGGGATGGGTGATGTTGTTTCGTTGGTAGAACGTGCACAAGAGCAATTTGACGAAGAACAAGCAAAAAAGATTCAACGTCGAATCATGAAGGATCAATTTGATTTTAATGATTTCCTAGCTCAATTAGACCAAGTTAAGAAAATGGGTAACATGAAGGATCTCGTTGGAATGATTCCTGGAATGGGGAAGCAATTAAAAGACGTGGATATCCAAGATGACGCATTTAAAGGTATTGAAGCGATTATAAAATCAATGACGCTGACAGAAAGAAGTAATCCTGGATTAATTAATCATTCACGTAAAGAAAGATTAGCAAAGGGTAGCGGTACATCGATAACAGAAGTTAATAAGTTGATGAAACAATTTGAAGACATGAAGAAAATGATGAAGATGATGAGTAACCCGCGCAACATGATGAGTATGATGAAGCAAATGAAGGGCATGGGCGGAGGTCACATGTAATTGTTTCAACAAAAAAATAAAATATTAAATAAATAAAATGGCTTTAAAATGTGGAATTGTAGGTTTGCCAAATGTTGGAAAATCTACCTTGTTTAATTGTTTGTCGAACGCGAAAGCACAATCTGCAAATTTTCCTTTTTGTACAATTGAACCTAATGTTGGAACAATTTCAGTTCCTGATCCAAGATTGGAGAAATTGGAGTCGATGGTAAGTCCGGAAAGGGTTGTGCCAACAACTATGGAAATTGTTGACATTGCTGGATTGGTAAAAGGTGCTTCGAAAGGTGAAGGATTAGGGAATCAATTCTTGGCAAACATTCGCGAAACTGATGCAATTATTCATGTTTTACGTTGTTTTGATGATGACAACATTATTCACGTTGATAATCATGTTAATCCAGTTGCGGATAAGGAAATAATTGACATTGAGTTGCAATTAAAAGATTTAGAGACGATTGAGAAAAAGATTCAAACGCTAGCGCGGGTATTAAAGTCGAACGATAAAGATGTGTTGAAAGAAAATGATTTAGCACATCAAATAAAAGCAACGCTAGAACAAGGAAAGTCAGTACGTTCAATGGATTTAGAGCCTAAGGAATTCGAGATTGTTAAAGGATTTCAATTGATTACTAGCAAGCCTGTGATGTACTTATGTAACGTGGATGAAGGTTCGGTTGCTAAGGGTAATAAGTATGTTGATCAAGTTAGAGCAGCGGTTAAAGATGAGAATGCGGAAGTGTTGATTCTTGGTGCAAAGATTGAAGCCGATATTATGGACTTGGAAACGTATGAAGAGCGTCAAATGTTTTTGGATGAATTAGAGCTTACTGAACCTGGTGTGAATCGTTTAATTGTTTCAGCCTATAAATTACTTGAATTAAAGACTTATTTTACTGTTGGCGTTAAAGAAGTGAGAGCATGGACTATTACTGCTGGTTTCACTGCACCACAAGCTGCTGGAGTGATTCATACCGATTTTGAAAAGGGGTTTATCCGTGCAGAAGTAATGAAATATAACGATTACACTACCTTAGGATCTGAAAACGCCGTTAAGGATGCTGGGAAATTCAAAGTTGAAGGGAAAGAATACATTGTGGAAGATGGTGATATCATGCACTTTAGATTTAACGTGTAATTTTGCAATACTGTAATAAAATCAAATCAATCTCGTTTAAACACTCGATGAAAAAAATAATTGCCTTACTCTTAATTATAACCATGGCATCTTGCGCTTATAACAAGGTGTTGAAAGGGGATAATTACGATTTTAAATTCAGTGCTGCTGAAAAGTATTTTGGTAATAAGAAATATTCTCAAGCAATTGCATTGTATGAACAAGTATATCAGCGCTTTCCTAAATCTCCTCAAGGAGAAGTTGCCTATTACAAAATTGGCAAGGCATATTACGCAGAGAAGGATTATTTTATGGGCGGATACTATCTGAATTCATACGGTAGCCGATTTCCTGGAAACCCAAAATGTGAAGAAACATTCTTCTTATCCGCATTATGCACGGTTCATAATTCACCAGAATCCTCATTAGATCAAACTGAAACCGAAGGTGCTTTGGCGGAATTGCAAGGGTTTGTGGCGCGATATCCTGGATCTAAGCTAGTGGATACGTGTAATATGATCATGGATAACTTACGGTTGAAATTAGAAGTGAAAGATTTGGATGCAGTTAGGTTGTATCATAAAACATCCAATTACAATGCTGCAGCTACTTCCGCCGATGGTTTTCTGAAAAAATATCCGGCCTCAAAAAATCGAGAAGAAGTGTTCGAAATTATGTGTTTGGATAGTTATCATTTCGCAATTAACAGCGTTTCAGAGAAAAAAAAGGATCGTCTCGAATTAACAAAAAAAAGAATCACTACCTTTGTAAGCGAATTTCCATTAACAAAATCAAAAACAACGCTAGAAAATAATCTAGTGGTGATTGAAACTGAGTTATTGAAAATAAAAAAAAATAATTAAATCAAATAAATATGTCAGTATCTCCAAAGTCTTCAACAGCAGAAAAGTCAACAATTACGCGTGATACAGTAGTGTTTGAAAAAACAACTGGAAACATCTATGAATCGATAGTTATCATGAGTAAGCGTTCGAATCAAATTTCAGCTGATTTAAAAGAAGAGCTTACTAGTAAGTTACAAGAATTTGCTTCAACACAAGATAATCTTGAAGAAGTTTTCGAAAACCGTGAGCAAATTGAGATTTCTAAGCATTATGAAAAAATGGCTAAGCCAGTTTCGTTGGCAATTGAAGAAATGAAGGCAGAAAAAATATACGTTCGTAAACAAGATTAAATGAAAGGTAAACGCATACTTCTAGGTATATGTGGAGGTATTGCGGCTTATAAAATTCCTTTACTCATTCGTGAGTTAAAAAAGAAAGGGGCTGACGTCAAATGTATTATGACTGATGCCTCTTCTGATTTTGTATCGCCCCTTACATTAGCTACCTTATCACATAATCCTATTTCAAAAGATTTCTGGAACAAGGAAACTGGACTTTGGTCAAATCACGTAGAATTAGCCTTATGGGCTGATCTATTTGTTATTGCTCCTTTAACGGCATCATCACTCGGTAAAATGGCAAACGGAATTAGCGATAACTTTTTGATCGCCACTTATCTATCTGCTAAATGTCCTATTATCGCAGCTCCAGCAATGGATTTGGATATGTATGCACATCCAAGTACGAGTAGAAATCTTGAAATAATTAAACGTGACGGGGTGTTTGTTATTCCTGCCGAATCAGGAGAATTAGCGAGTGGATTAGTTGGGCAAGGTCGAATGGCTGAACCTGAAACCATTTTGGATTGTATTGAAGGTGTTTTTGAAGAAAAACAAGATTATAAAGGGCGTAAAGTCTTAATTACTTCAGGTCCTACCTACGAATCTATTGATCCAGTTCGTTTTATTGGAAATCATTCAACAGGTAAAATGGGATATGCTTTAGCTGCAGAATTGTTGAGCCGCGGGGCTGAGGTTTTGCTTGTCTCAGGACCGGTAAATATCCATTTAGAACATCCTAATTTGGAAATTATATCTGTTAAATCTGCGGATGATATGTTGTCGGCAGTTCAAAAAAATTGGAAAAATTTTCAAATAGGTATCTTCAGTGCGGCTGTGGCAGATTTTAGACCAGCTGAGCCAGCAGAGCAAAAAATTAAAAAAAGCATCGGTACTTTATCAATCGAATTGATCAAAAATCCAGATATTCTTGAATGGGCGGGTAAACAGAAAACTGAACATCAAGTTTTAGTGGGGTTTGCACTCGAAACATCTGATGTTGAAAAATATGCTACTGAGAAACTTGTTCGAAAAAATTTGGATTTTATCGTAATGAATACGCTCGAAGATGAAGGAGCAGGGTTTGGACATGATACAAATCGTATTGCAATACTTGATAAACACAATAAAATAATTAAATTTGAGTTAAAGTCGAAGCAAAAAGTGGCGGTTGATATTGTTAACACTATAAGTTTAAAAAAGAATGAATTGTTTTAAAATTAGTTTATTGAGCTTGTGTTTAATGTTGTTGAATACATCTATTCAGGGACAAGAACTTAACTGCAAGGTGGATATATCCGTTAATGCAAGAACAGAGGTTTCAACGACTCAAAAGGAAGTGTTAGATCAGTTGAAGCAGACAATCTATGATATGATGAATTCTACCAAATGGACTAAAGAGACGTTTGAAGTGGAAGAAAGAATTAATTGCAACGTTACAATTCAAATAAAGGAGGTTCAAGGAGTTGATCGATTTATTGGTTCTATGCAGATCCAAAGTTCTCGCCCGGTTTTTAATAGTTCATACAACACTTTATTGTTTAATTTCTTGGATGAAAATATCGACTTTACATATGCTAGAAACACGGTATTAGTTTATTCTCCAAATAATTACAAAGATAATTTATCATCCATCCTTTCATTTTATGCGATGTATATGATTGCTTTGGATTTTGATTCATTCTCATTAGAAGGCGGAACACCATATTTTAATGAAGCTCAACAAATTGTTATCAATGCTCAAACTGGCGGAGCTACGGGTTGGAAGTCAAGTGAATCTGCACAAAGAAATCGGTTTTGGTTAGTTGATAATGCCTTACAACAATTGTTTAAACCCCTACGTTTGTGTACTTTTCAATATCATCGTAAAGGTTTAGATAAAATGTATGAGAACAAAGAGGATGCGCGCAAAGTTGTTTATGAAGCATTGAATGAACTAACAAAATTAGTAGCCACAAGACCGAACTCTGTTAATGTTTCTAATTTTGCGATTTGTAAATTACAAGAATTAAAAGGAATGTTTGCCGATGCGGATCAAAAGGATAAAACAGACATTGTTATTTTGATGAAAAAAATTGATCCCGCAAACTCAACCAAATACGACGATATAAGTCTATAACATGCTGAAGCAATTAAGTATCCGTAATTTTGCCTTAATTAAAGAGGCTACACTTAATTTTGACAATGGATTTACAGTTATTACCGGTGAAACAGGTTCAGGAAAAAGTATTTTATTAGGTGCTCTAAATTTGATTTTAGGAAATCGTGCAGATTTAAGTGTAATTAGAGATGCAGATTTAAAAACAACTGTGGAAGCCGAGTTTGAATTAGAAAATAATCGCTTCAAGGAGTTTTTTGAGGCAAATGACATAGATTATTTTCAAAATACAATTATTCGAAGAGAAATTAATGTTCAAGGGAGATCGAGAGCCTTTATTAATGATGTCCCTGTACAATTAAATGTTTTGAAATTACTAGCTGAGCAGCTGGTTAATATACATTCGCAATACCATACCATTGAGTTGAGGGATCCCGCATATCAATTAGATCTTTTTGATGCGTTAGTGGATTTGAAACAAGATAGAAAAGCATATACCTATTCTTACCTGAATTGGAAAAAGTTGTTTAACGAACACGCTAAATTAGCTAAAGATCAGGTTGAATTAAATAGTCAATTGGATTACAATGTTTTTCAGCTAGCTGAATTGGCTGAATTAAAACTTTATGAAACGGATTACCAGAGCATATCAAACGAGTTAAATTCATTTGAGAAAGTAGATGAGTATAAACAAATGTATGCTCAATTAGATGGATTATTGGGTTCAGACAGCGCAATTGTAGATTTATTAAGAAAAGGCAAGTCCATCTTAGAGAAAAACCATAATCCTATCATTACTGGAATCTTAGAACGTTGGGTTTCGTTATTGGTTGAATCACAAGATTTATCGCAAGAAATTGAGCAACAACAAGAGCGACTTGAATTAGATCCTTCAAAATTATCCCAGTTAATCGAAGTAAATGATTTGTTTAATAAAATGCTTAGAAAACATGGCGTACAGAACCAAGAGGAACTAATCGGTGTTATGGAGGCGTTTGAAAAAAAGGTTGAGCTGAGCACTAACTTCGACGCACGTTTGTTGGAAATGAGTATAGAATTGCAACGACAAATGACTCAATTGGAATTAGCCGCCAAAGAATTACATGCCTTGCGCGTTGAACGCAAAGTTGCTTTGGAGAAAAACATATCTTTTCAACTAGAGGAACTAAAGCTAAACGACACACAAGTTGAGTTTCAAATTAGCTTGTCAGAAAAATTAAATGAAAATGGTTGTGATGACCTCGTGTTATTATTCTCTCCCAATAAAGGCATGTCACCAAAAGCGATTGAAAAAGCTGCTTCTGGCGGGGAGTTAAGTAGGTTTATGTTGGTGATACAGTTATTGCTTTCTAAGAA
>JAYSRU010000252.1:0-2740 GCA_043720875.1 Crocinitomicaceae bacterium | reverse complement strand
CACTTTGGATTATGATAAAAAATAGAAGATTCTTTGTAATCACCGGAGTTCTAATTTTTTTAGTGATATGGCTTTTCTACGCTTCTTCAAATTTGTTTTGCTACTTGAAACATGGAAGTCAAATTGAATTTTCAAAGGAGAACTGGCAATTATCAACAAGAGTAACACGAGACTACAATGATTTAATTGAATTTTATCATCTTCGCCAATCAATGATTTGTGATGTTATTAATCATGCCAATAACACATGGAAAACAAAGTCAATTATTGTAAATTTCCTAGATACTGAGTCAGAATCATTGACAGCAGTTCAAGGATTGATAAGAACTATAGAAATCGATTCAGATTTATTAGAGTATCAGCCTTGCTTGAAAAAATTAAGGGTTTCGGAATTTTTACCACATGATTGCAATTGCTCGTCTTTAAATTATGGATTTATTATATGTCCATCAGGTATAATAACAATAAGTTTCTTATTTAATATGAATGATAATTATAGCGGCTATATTGTCATTGAACCAATGTAATAAGCCAGCAACTTGGGAAAACCACTTCAGTGCAACAAAAGATTCAAGATGACAATCCCGCAGCACATCGCAGCGGGAGCTGTGTATGATAAAACAAGCCAGTTTGTACCATCACCATTGGAATCGTCCCCGGGTCTTACATTATCCTTCCAACTAACAGAACGCCACATATACGGCAGCTCGCGTTTCGGTATAGAAACAGAGCAATTAGAAATGATAGCCCCCATAATACCTAGTACAACAAACATTGTACATCGTATTCTTGGCCAAAAACAATATGAGTTAAGCAATCATTTAGGTAATGTTCTCTCGGTTATCAATGACATAAAACTACCCATAACCCAAACCACAGGCACAGGCGAAAACGAAGTAACCACAATTGTTAGCTACAGCGCGGTTGTTGTTAGTGCTACGGACTACTCTCCGTTTGGAGTGGCTTTGTATGGAAGGAGTTGGAGTGGTGGGGGGTATCGGTATGGGTTTAATAGGAAGGAGAAAGATTCAGACATGACAGCAGACAACTACGACTTTGGAGCTAGGATATATGATGGCAGGCTGTGGCGGTGGTTGAGTGTGGATCCCTGTTTTAGGAGACAACCAGAATGGTCAACATACAAAGGGTTTAAAAACAATTCTATTATTTTTTGTGACCCAGATGGCAATACAGAATATTTAACCATAATTATCCAAGACAATCACGGAAACAAAATATCGTTTACCGTTGAGCAATCAGAGGATGTAATGACCGATGGCAAGAAAGTTACTACAACAAGTTATTTATTAGGTCAGCCTTGGGGTACTAATTACGATACTAGATATTACGATTTTGAAACAACAAAAACATACACAATTGATGACAATGGAAAATTGCAAAGTGCATCAGAGCAAACCAAAATTTTGTACGAAAATGGTATAAAAGATGAAGATACGGTACTTACAGTAGGTGAAACCGACAAAGATGGTGACACAAAGGATCCTGATGGCTTTAATGATACCGATTTTCAAGAAAGTGGAATTCATTTAACCAGTGCAGAAGGCGGCTCATCACCAGTCAATAACAAAAGTAATGGAGGTGAATCTAGGGATATCGGTGATTTTCTAAGTGCGGTAGGCAAGTTCACAAAGGATCCTGCAAGTTTGCCTGATATTACTTCCGCTTTAGGACCTGCTAAGTTTTCAAAACTTGTAGCGGAATTGAAAAAGGTGGTTGAGAAACAAAGTAGCACTGAATCGGCTCCAGCCAAGGGGTCACAGCCTCAGGCTGGGGATTCGGTGTATATTGAATATATTTTGACTACGAAACATCCAGCAGGAAGATCTGATATGCCAGAACACGAAAGTCAGTCAAGTGCAGGAGGAAAAGGTGTAATACCCAAAGATACAATTGAAGGAAAATTCAAAGGTAATCCTAATACCAAAGTAAGGGATGTTAAGAAGTTATAGAATATTCGATTTTGCATGTATTTTTTTTAGTTCTCTATGTTACTTTGGTTGTGATTGGTCGAATGTTTATGGTATTAAAAATAAACATATGAAACTTACTCAGATTGCATTTTTAGACAATCCTTGTGATTCCATAATGGTAATTAATTGCATAGTGGCTGGGGTAAACTTAGATTCCACTATAATAGAAGAAGCATCAAATATTTACTTTAATTGTTCTGAGCCAAGAAAAGCTATTAATCTAATGTTGCAAATTAGTGAAATCGAACAATCTAATTTCAGTGAAGATGAATTACTCAGGCTGTCAGAGGCTTATCGAAATTTGTTTATGATAGATAGTTCGTTGTATTTTCTGGCAGAATTTGAGAAAATATGTACAAAAAACTATTGGACGCAATCGCAATTTGCACTATGGCGCATGCAAATTACATTTGAAGGGAATCGGTATTTAGAGACTATAAAATATGCTCAAATTGCCATCAACTCACCAGAAGGTATCGGTAATTTTAGAAATGAATGGCCGCACGAATACATTGTTCAGAGTTTAGCAGCATTGCATCGTGATAAGGAAGCATGCGACTATGCCAAAGAGCATGTACCCGTTTATTTTGAATATATGAGAAATACAGTGTGTAAAGAATATCCGTAAAACGCAAAGCTATTACCTACCATCAACCACATCCTAAAAGCCACCAAATTTTGGCGGCTCTTTCTATTCAAGCACAAGCTTCATTAGCTCCTTCAGTTCATTATCCGTCAGGTTATCTTTT
>JAYSRU010000251.1:0-2753 GCA_043720875.1 Crocinitomicaceae bacterium | reverse complement strand
AAGACGCTTGTTATTTCTCTGAATTGAGTCCGCGACCGCATGATACAGGTATGGTTACGTTGGGGAACACACAAAATTTGAACGAATTTGAATTGCATGCGCGCGCCTTGTTAGGATTTCCAATTCCGGAAATTATACACGTGTGCAACGGTGCAAGTGCAGTAGTGTTGGCCACTGAGAATGCTTCAACTTTCCCAACGTTTGCGGGTATTGATAAAGTAATGTCGCTGGTAGGTACAGACATCAAATTATTCGGTAAACCTAGTGCTCGACCACACAGAAGAATGGGAGTAGTTTTAGTAAAAGGGAATGAAGACGTTGACGTTTTAGTTGTTAAAGCAAAACGTGCAGCAGCTTTGGTTACTGTAACATCTTAGAAATAGAGGATTCTAGCATCTAATTCTATCTAATAATGCAGAGGCTGTTAAATTAAATGCTTTTGCAATATCTAGTAAAATTTTAAAAGATATATTCTGTTCTCCTTTCAAAATTCTTCGAATACTTCGCTCGTCTACATTTATAGCAGCGGCAAAATCCAATTTATTTTTGAAATGTTTTTTATACTCCTCCCCACAAAATAATCCGAATTCTTTTAATTTAATTTTGTGTTCCACGAACCAAAAATGATGTTCAAACGGGTGATAAAATCGGCATATATGTCTATTATTGAAATTATTTGCTACCTTGTGCTGGTAATTATCTAACGAACTCAACTAATTATTCGTTCAAAGCGTACAAAAACAATTAACCCTCAAACCCAAACCCATGAAAAAAACATCCTTATTTTTATTGCTATGTTGCATCTTTCAGAGCACATTTTTGGCACAAACGACAGAATTGTTGCCAGATTTGGTCGTTTCGCCCTCGCCGATATGCAACCTTACCACAGGAAGTTTTGTAAACAACCGAATAGAAACGATCATACATTTTACTGCTTATAGTTCTTTTGTGAATTTAACGGTTGGAAGCACTGATCCAAATGTTGCCATAACGGGAGTTGTTTTATATAAAAACAACTTAACTGGATATGATTCTCTTGCGTATTATCCAGAAAACAATGCCATGGATTCTTTAATTCTTGATAGTTTGGAAGTGAAGGGTAACTACATTTTGAAACTAATTCGCTCAACTGCTTTGGCAGATGGAAACTATGAAATTTGTTTGAGTGGAATTGAAAAAATTCTTTTAGGCGGAACCATTGAGTATCTAGATGCTTCGGGTAACCTCATTCAATCGTGTGCATTTCAGGAATTGGATTGGACCTTGGATAATTTGCCACTTGTTGTTGACTTTTTCCCTCCTCAATTAAATTCTCAATCCTTTGATTGTAACGTAATTAATGTCTGTATGAACCAAACCACAACGGTGCGTTTTCGTAACGCATCTGGTGAATTATTAAATATTGAAGCTGCTCAACTACTTGGGCCTGCGGGATCAACAATTACTTATAACGCAGATTATACCGAGGCTTATATTTTATTTTCCACGTTTGGCGATTATCGGATGATTACTGCGCCGTATAATGGTGTTGCAAATGATCCAAGTTCAATCTTTGGCTTTCCATGGTATAATCTATACACAACGTCAAGTAGTGTTGGTTTGCCAACCATACCTCATTATAAGGGATGGTGTGCTTATTATGCGCATTGGAATGTGTTAAAGTTTGCCCCACCTGCAATTTTTAGTGATAACATACTTTGCGTAAATGAATATTTAGAAATCACAGCCGAAGTTGGCGCAAGTTTCTCTAATCTATATATTGATGGAGTAAATACGAATGTCACTAACAATTCAACGGCCTATTCCATTTCCTCCATTTCAGGAGTAGGTCAACATACTATTGAATATGATTCATATCTTGGAAATTGCCCCCCTATCCATTATAGTACAACGGTTGAAGTTGTAAACGATGGCGTTACCGTTTCTGTTTCCAACTGTGGTTTAGCAACTTTTCAATTCAACAATTGCCAGCCAGATGAAATTGGAAGTTTTACCATTAATTTTGGAGATGGTACAAATGCAACTGTTAATTACACATCAAATCCTCAATACATAACGCATCAATATGCATCTGGACTAGGTGTTTTAAATTGGACTGTAGATTATGTTTCTACACTTTTGCCCCCAACTTATACATTTACACAAGTGATTGAATCGTTTACGGGAACAATCCAACCTATTTACCCACTGCCACTTCTTGTATCCAATCAAGGAGCATATTTGTGTGAATTAAGCACTCCAATCATTTCCATACTTTCACCCACAGGGTTTACCAACATTGTTTGGACAGCGACAGTGAACGGTGCAGTTTCGCCATTGTATCCTATTATTGGACAAGGTACAAGCAGTATTAATATTTCAACTTGGCCAACCTATGACAATGTTATCCTCACAATAACGGCCACAACACCTGATGGCTGTAGTTATGCTGGCATATCTAACCTTGTTGGATGTTGCCCATCTACAGCAAGCAATGCTGAATATTTTGAAAGTACCTATTTCAATTATGCCACAGATTTAGCACCGCAATTAGTGCAATTAAATGCAGGTTTGCCTAATGTAACTGCAAGCAATTTCACCTTTCCAGAAGTAATCAGTTTGCCAACAGCCCCAGCATTAACAGCTCAAATAAATACGGCGTATTCAACACCAACTACGTTTCAAGAGTTTATTACCGCAAACCCAAGTTATTGGAATTCGGCAACACAAACCTTATCTATTACCGATAAATGGGTGTATTTTAACAATGATTT
>JAYSRU010000250.1:0-2759 GCA_043720875.1 Crocinitomicaceae bacterium | reverse complement strand
TTTAGAGATGTAATCATTGGCGCCTGCATCAATGCATTTTTGTTTATCGTCCTTCATGGCTTTTGCTGTGAGGGCAATTACAGGTATGTTTTTGAATTTTACCTGAGATCGTATCCGCTTCATGGCTTCGTAACCGTCCATTTCCGGCATCATAATATCCATCAATACCATATCAATGTCTGGATAGGTATCCAACATCTCTAACGCAATTTTCCCATTTTCTGCTTTTATGATTTCCATTCCTCGTTCTTGTAATATTTTAGATAACGCAAATACATTTCGCATATCATCATCTACCAATAATATTTTTTTTGAATGAAATACAGATTCCTTATCGTACAAATTATTTATAATTGCCTGCTTTGATTCCGGTAAATTGCTTACCGTTCTGTGAAGGAAAAGAGCAGTTTCGTCCAACAATCGTTCTTCTGATTTTATCCCTTTTATAATAATAGTCTCAGCGTATTTCTGAAGTTCATTGTTTTCTTCTTTTGTAAGTTCCTTGCCGGTATAAATAATAATAGGCGGAATGTTATGCCCCTTTATATTCTCTAATTTATGGATAAGATCAAACCCGCTTATGTCAGGCAAACCAATATCAAGGATAATACAATCAATGCTATGCTGCTCATAGATAGCCAGTGCTTCTTTTCCGGTTTCTGCTTCCAAACATTTTACATCGCCATTTCCAATGAGAATACGCATTGCTTTCCTCGAATTTTCGTTGTCTTCTATTATGAGCAGGTTTTTTATTTTTCTGTTGACAAAATTTTCAATTCTGTTAAATGCTTCTTCCAGATCGTTTTTATTTACCGGTTTCATCAGGTATTCTACTGCCCCTTCTTTGATATGTTGCAGGGAACGTTCACTTGCCGAAATAATATGTACCGGTATATGCCTTATGGATGGATTTGTTTTTAATTCACGCAATACATTCTGTCCGTTGATACCGGGCAATTCCATATCCAGAATAATAGCTTGCGGTTTATATTTTGCGGCAAGTATTAAACCAACTTCTCCGGTAGCTGCACACAAACATTTGAATCCTTTCTTGTTTGCTTGTTTTAAAAGAATAGAAGAAAAATTTAAATCATCTTCGATAATTAGTACTACTTTATCATCCTTGGTAATTGTATCTCTGTCATCTACTATGGAGGGGGAATTCAAATATTTCAAGCCTGTTCCAGCGCGAGGTTTGTACAGTACAGAATCTTTCACCGCATCGGTTTTAACAGGTTCTTGCTCGGGATATATTTCTATCGGAATAATGAGAGAGAAAGTAGAGCCTTCATTCAATTTACTACTCAACTTAATTTCAGCGCCTAATAGTTTTGCAAGCTCGCGTGAAATGGAAAGGCCTAAGCCAGTACCTCCATATTTTCTGGAAGTGCCGCCATCTGCCTGTTGAAAAGCTTCGAATATGGCCATTTGTTTGTTTTCCTGTATTCCAATACCAGTATCAGTAACGGAAACAATCACTGTACTTTTTGTGTTTCGTTCAATATTTATACTGACATTTCCCTTTTTAGTAAATTTTATGGCGTTGGATAAAAGATTTTTCAATATCTGATTTAATCGTTGTGAATCGGTACGGATGAATTCGGGCAATTCTTTATCCAATGTACAAGTAAGTTTCAATTCTTTTTGCTCCGCAAGATGTTTAAACTCCCGAATGAGTCCGTCTGAAATGTTTTTCAGTGATACACTTTCAATATTTATTGTCATCATGCCCGCTTCAATTTTAGAGAGATCAAGCACTTCATTAATTAACACAAGCAAATCATGACCACTTTTATAAATTATCTCTGCACTTTCAACCTGAACGCTATCCAGATTATTTTTTCTGTTTTCCGATAAATCTTTTGACAAAATAAGCAAGCTGTTAAGCGGTGTTCTTAATTCATGCGACATGTTTGCAAGGAATTCTGATTTATACTTGCTGCTTAATTCCAGTTGTTTTGTTTTCTGCTCAATGTCATATTTTGAAGCTTCAACTTCTTTGTTTTTTTCTTCCAATGACTGGGTTTGTTCTTCCAGTTCTTCATTGGTCATTTGTAATTCTTCCTGCTGATTTTTCAGATTTTGCGCCTGTTCTTCCAGCTCTTCATTCATTTGCTTCAGTTCTTCTTGCTGCGTTTGAAGTTCTTTGGCTTGTTGAGCCAGCTCCTGCATTTGTTTTTTCGTAATAGTAATTTCAAATCGGATGGAGACATATTTTTCGATTTTACCGTCTATTCCCTTAAATGGAGTAATTGTTGTATCCATCCAATAAAATGTTCCGTCCTTAGCTTTATTTAATATTTCCCCTTGCCATGTTCTGCCTTGACTGATTGATTTCCACATACCAACAAATAACCCGTCTGGCTGATTTCCTGATTTCAAAATCCTGTGATTTTTTCCTAACAATTCCTCCCTGGAATATTTCGAAATCGCGCAGAATTTATCATTGGCATATATTATATCTCCCTTTGCATCTGCAATGGAAACAATGGCAGCTTGATTAAAGGAATTTATTTGCTGATCGAGCTCCAGCCCTACTATTTCCATTTCGCTTTTTTGCGATTGTACCCTTTCTAATAACTCTCTCAGCGATTGTTGATTTATAGCCATATTGATAGAAACAGCAATACTATACATAGAAAGATTAATGAATTCCTTTTCCGTTTCGTTGAAATCAGTAATACTGCCTATTTCTATTACGCCCACTGTTTTACCTTCAAACAAAAAAGGAGTAATGAGCAAATGCTTTGGTTTGGCAT
>JAYSRU010000249.1:0-7858 GCA_043720875.1 Crocinitomicaceae bacterium | reverse complement strand
TACATTCGTTTGAGCAAAATTTGCGACACTGAGTGTGGCAAAAATTAAACTTAGTATTTTTTTCATGCTTATTATTTGTTTTATTTAGTACTTGATTGAATATTAAAATTGTAACGCCATTGAGATATTAAAACGACGCCCTTGTCCGAAGAAAACACCAGCAGATGCAGCGTTAAATCCTGAATTCCCTGCTGCTACAAATTGGCTATCTTGAGCGTCGGAGATATATGTTTTATTGAGTAAATTCATAATACCTACATTAATTAAAAAGGCATATTTATCTACTGGAATTTTATAACCAACGAATGCATTCAACAATCCATAACTTGGCATTTTCCAAGAATCTCTGCCAGCATTAGCTCCTTTCAACAGAAACGGGTTAAAATTTGCATAGTATTTATCAAAATATTGAAATTGTGTCCTTACGTAAAAATTACGTACTGGCTCCCATCTCAGCGCAGCACTTTGTACAATTTGAGCAGCATCTCCCACGTGAACACCTCTTGCATCAAACTCATATGTTGATGTTGAAGTCAAATAGACGGTTTCAGCAGACTGCCATGTCCAATCACCATACGAGAACATCAACTCAGCATTTAACTTTTTAGTGATTTGCCAAGCAATATCCAACTCTCCACCGATGTGTAAAGCATCCATACCACTCACATTGGCATATACAACCGACGATGGATCTAAAGGATCTGGAATGGCAACTCCAAAAGGAATCGGCTTATTTTTCCAATTGGTATAATATCCATTTAAATTAATTCCAAAATCTTTATAGATCAATGAATAGCCAGCTTCAATTGCGCGAATTAACTCATTCGGACTATTTATAAATGGTGTGTTGGTATTGTTATCAATAACATTTGAATATTGAGGCGTTCTAGATAGGTATCCTAAATTTACAAATACAGTATTAGCCTTGTTCAATTTATAAGCTGCACCTCCTTTGAACGTATAACCTGTTTTGTTCACCCATTTTGTTTCGTTGAATTTCGCTCCTTCAGATTGATTTGTATACGTTGTACCTTTATAATTGATGACATCGTAAGCTCCAACTTCTAGTGTGGTATCACTCAATTCAATTACCTTCTTTTTGAAATAATCAACTCCTTTGTAAAAATTACCTACTACTGAAACATTCAGGAACGCACTCCATTTCTCATCCTTGTATTCTGCTTGTCCGAAAGAACCTGCCCAACGCACTAAACCTAATCTGTCGTGTTCTCTATCAATTTCAGAAATTTTGTCTCCTACTTTTTTTATCTGAGACGTAGAATTTAAATCTCCAGAATTAGCGTAGTAATCGCCTCCGAGTAAATCTGTAACAACACGGTAATGACTTCCTTTGTAACTTCTGAAATCTAATCCGCCACTAAGGTCTAATTTATCCGAAAGTTTATAAGAAAACTGACCTAAAAGTCCTGTCCAAAAGTGATTATTTATTGAACTTGTTATTACTTGACTAGATTTTAATAGGTTACTATCAATTGTTACATCAACATTTGGAAACGATTGTCCAAAAAAGCTAATAACTTGGTTTTCTTTTTCTACTTTGTCCCAATCAATAGTTCCATCTGAAGCCCTTGAAAGCGAACTAAATTTGTTCGACTTACTTCCTCCACCTCTCCCGATTGAAACATAGGCAATGGTAGAAATTGAAAGTTTGTCGTTCACTTTCCAAAAATCTTTTAAGGTAAACTGGGGTTTATTGTAAAAATTTTGACTTTCATTAAATTCATAACGTTGACCCGTGCGACTGGTTCTATATCCCCAATGTTGATTGTATCGTATACCATTTGCAACGCCAATATAGGCTGAACTGTCTGCAGCTGCACCCATATAAGTACTGTCCCAATAACGTATCGATTGTTTAAACGGTCGTTGTCCGTGTTTTTGAGGGGCAGCAAATGCACTAAATGAAATCAAATGATTTTTTAATTTTTGTTGTAACTTGATATAACCAAAAAAACCTTCAGATGAATTTCCATCTAACCAACCATCACTTACCTTATAGGACGCCGATGCCAATACTCCGAAACCAGATTTGGTTGTGCCAGAACTTGCAGTTACACTAAAACGCTTTAAATTTCCAGTACCGAATTCTTGTTTAACGTTCACTCCTTTTTTTGACCCAACCGATTGAGTAAGAATATTTAACGTTCCTCCCACAGAAGGCATAGCTAGTTTGGTTGCACCCAATCCACGTTGAACCTGCATGTTTGCTGTCAAATTATCAAGTCCGAACCAATTGCTCCAATAAACTGAACCGTTTTCCATATCATTTACAGGAACCCCGTCAATCATAACACCTACATTACGTTGATCAAAACCACGCACCGTAATTCTAGAATCTCCATCACCACCTCCGGTTTGGGTTGCTTGAACGCCCGGTGTTCCGTTCAAAAGCATTGGCAAATCTTGCGAGCCTAATTCTTCTTGAATTTTCTTTGCTCCAATTGTAGTAACAGCAATTGGTGTTTCTCTTCCTGAAACGATGTTTGCAATTACCTTAACTTCTTCCAATTCGATACTTCCACCCATTAAAAAATCCATTCTTAACGTTAGCTCCTTTAACGTCAATGTTTTGAACAGGGTATCCAAATCAGGAGCTGTAATGACAACTTTATAGGTTCCATAAGGAATGTTGGAAACAACATACTTCCCTTCTTCATCCGACAAAGCTTTGTACTTTGCGTTAAGAATAACTCGTGCTCCGATAATTGGAAGCTTGGACGAATTATCCATTACTCTACCTGTAACATTCCCATTTTGCGCGAATGAATGTAGTGAAAACGAAAGTAATATAATGCTTAAAAATAATTTCATAGCGCGCAAAAAAAGGGGTCGAGAAAACTCTCGACCCTTAGTGTATTTTAATTAAATTACTTTACAATAACGCGTTTCGTTGTTTTTGAACCATTGGCAAAAACGACTGAAACGAAATATATACCAGAACGGTCATTTAAATTTATTGATTCTTTCGTTGAATCCGCTGAAATGTTTTTCACCACTTGACCTAAACTATTTTGAACAATAATCGCAGTCATATCAGAACCTTCTATCACAAATATCCCGTCAGCTGAAGGATTCGGATAAATTGAAAGTGCAATTTCATTATTTTTTATGTCCTTGATTGCTCCAATTGGGTTACATGAACAAGTATGTGATCCTAAAGAATTCCAATTTCCGTCTACCAATAATACACCCATACCCGAATATTGAAGGGCTCCATTAATATCTAAATCTGGAAGTACTGCTGGAATAGAATCCCACTCCAAAAGTGGATTAAAACTCGCAATAGCGGCATTTGTTTGACCTACTTGAATCGTTGATTTACGTATCATTGAATGATCAAATGTAACGATTGCTCCTCTTGAAGGACCTGATGCGAAATCTGGACCACTCGACCATCCACCAGTTGGAGATGAAAATCCACCAGCCAAATTAGCTGGACGTTGGCCAATTTTTCCGAAAATGTCTATCGGAATTAATGCGGGAGTAATTGTTGATAAATCTTGTGTTTGAGAAGAAGCACTCGCAATTGAACCTTGAAACAAAACAATAGCATCATCACCATTCCAATAAAATGAAGTATTTACTAAATAATCGTTGGCAAAAAAACCATCCGCTCTTACTTGTAAACTATCCCAAACTGGGGCAGTGTTACCTGTACCTGTTGCAACACGTTGATCAACAACAGCAACAAAAACCCCATAAGCTGGAACTGTTCCAGATAATTGTATCGCATTATTTACAAGTGCTGTTGGACTACCGTTAGAATACCTAGCAACTACGTAACCAGCCAAATTAATTGGATTGGCCGTTGGATTATAAATCTCTAGTGCTTTGTTATTGCTCCATCCCTCAACATATTCTGAGATGAATAATTTTGTGCAATTTTGTGCATTCGCAGTACCTAAAGCAACTAAACTTAATGATAGTAAAAATCTTTTCATAAAACTTTTTTTTTGTGATAGTAGGATAATCCTAAATATTTGAGACAAAAATACAGAGTATATTTGAATCCTAAGTTTATTTTTTGTTAACAATGAGTAAAGTTTTTGCTCTAAAAGCACTTCAAACAATCATATAACATTACTTTAGGGGCAAAATAACAAAAATGATAAAATTTAAACTATTTCTTTGCTTACTTTCAATTGCACCAATTACACTGATATCACAATTAAACTTAGAGGATATTTGGAAGAAACCAGTATATCGTCCAGTGTTTATAAGTGGTTTCAAATCTATGCAAGATGGCGAACATTTTTCAAAAGAAAATTACAACGACGATAATTCATTCAAAAATGTTGGTAAGTATAGTTTTCTGAACAGTAAAACAGAAATCACATCTTTGCTTACGGTAAATGATTTAGCTAAATATGATAAAGATTTAAAAGGTTTTGATGATTATTCTTTCAATGCTGCGGAAGACAAAATGTTACTTCAACTGAACACGGAAAGCGTTTATCGCAGAAGTTATACGGCTGATCACCTCATTGTAGATTTGAAAACCAAAAATGTTACCGTTTTGGATGCCAAACATGCTCCACAGCGTCTCGCTTCATTTTCTCCTGATGGAACCAAAATTGCTTATGTGTATGAAGAAAATATTTTCACCAAAGACCTAATTACTGGCAAAATAACCCAAGTCACATTTGAAACTGCCGGAGCAAACATAAACTGCGGTCATACCGACTGGGTATATGAGGAAGAGTTTGCGATTACTAAAGCATTTGAATGGTCGGCTGATAGTAAATCTATTGCGTTTCTAAAATTTAACAGCTCAAAACTACCTGAATATAATTTGATATTTCACACGAACAAATTATACCCGAACTTATACACTTACCCTTATCCAAAAGCAGGGGAAAACAATTCGATAGTGACCTTACATGTTGCAAAAATTGGAAAAAAGAAGCTTGTGCAATTAAATGTTGGCGCATTTGAATATATTCCAAGAATGCAATGGTCTCCAACAGAAAACAAATTGATTGTGTTAACACTAAACAGATGGCAAAATGAATTAAATTACCATTCAATTGATCCATCAATTTCTACAACTTCCAAAGTTATCTACACAGAAAAAGATGCCGCTTATGTTGAAATTGATGACAACTTGATCATTCTGTCTGATGGTAAACATTTTTTACGTTGTAGCGAAAAAGACGGATTCAATCATATCTACAAAATAGGATTTGACGGATCTAGTGCGCAAGTTACTACTGGAAATTGGGATGTTATCAACTTAAAAGGAATAGATGAGAAAACTGGCATTGTTTATTATACTTCTGCCGAAGAAGGAGCTATATATGCTGCATTATACAAAATTCATTTAGATGGAACCATGAAAGATCGATTAAGTTCCAATAAAGGTCAAAATGACATTGAATTCTCTAGTGGTATGAAATATTATTTAAATACATTTACCAACAGTATAACGCCATACATCTTTACTTTACACAAGTCTGACGGCAGCCTTATAGAGACTTTGGAAGACAACCTTGTTTTAGCAAGTAAAATCAACGCACTTAATTTGCCAAAAAAAGAATTTACGACGATTGAAGGTTTTGAAGGAAAATTAAACATGTCTATTATCAAACCAGCGAATTTTGATCCCGCAAAAAAATACCCTGTATATTTCAACGTGTATTGCGGACCTGGCAGCAACGAAGTAAAAGATGGATACGATGGAAACGACTTCTTATATCATCAATTGTTAGCCCAAAACGGATACATCGTCGTTCAAGTGGATACAAGAGGAACAATGTACCGAGGAGCTGCTTTTAAGAAAAGCACCTATTTACAATTAGGTAAACTTGAAACCGAAGATTTAATTGCAGTCGCTAAAAATCTAGGCCAACTGCCGTATGTTGATGCCAATCGAATAGGAATTATGGGATGGAGCTACGGTGGATACATGAGTTCGTTGTGCATTACAAAAGGTTCAGATTATTTTAAAATGGCTATCGCGGTTGCGCCAGTCACGAATTGGAAATGGTATGACAATATTTACACGGAGCGCTTTATGCGTACTCCCCTAGAAAATACGGCTGGATATGAAGACAATTCACCCATTAATCATGTTTCAAAAATTAAAGGGAAATATTTGTTAATACATGGTACCGGAGACGATAACGTGCACGATCAACATTCAATGGAAATGATTAATGCTTTGGTAAAAGCTAATATTAGTTATGATAGTGAATTTTACCCTAATCGAAACCATGGAATTTCTGGTGGAAACACGCGCTATCATTTATTTAACAGAATGTTTAAATTCACTTTAGAAAATCTTTAATTAATAATATATTTACAAAAAAATAAAAAATGAAATCATTCAGAAGCACAACACTACTCATTGCACTATTAAGCTTTTCAGCATGTAAAACAACCAAGTCGACGTCTGAAAAAGAAGTTGCTGTTGAAAGTACCCCTGCCGCTCAAGCTATTTCTACCACAGAAGTGACTTGGACAGATATTAAGACTGCACTTGCCACGAGTGTTAAAAGTAAAAAGCCAATATTTATTGATTTTTATACACCTTGGTGTGGATGGTGTATTGAAATGGATAAAACAACGTTCAAAGATCCTGAAGTTATCCTTTACTTGAATACGCATTTTATATGTGTAAAGTTTAATGCTGAAGGAACAGAAACTGTTGATTACCTTGGCAACAACTATGTTAACACAAATCCTGGTGTAAAATTTCATCCGCATCAATTTGCAGCCGCTATTCTTGGCGAGCGTATCGGGTACCCAACTTTTGGCGTATTAAAATCGAATCACCAAGTAGCCGGAAAACTTGTTGGTTACCTTAAAAAAGATCAACTAATACTTAGCTTAAATCCTTTTAAAGAATAAGATTTGTCAAATAATTAAAAATTAAGTGTTGCGGTACAATATCTTTTGTACTTTAGTAGCGTTTTAAACGAAACAGAATAAAATAGAGAACACAATATTAGATCATGAGCGAAATTGCAAAATTAGAATTAAACGGAAAAGTATACGAACTTCCCGTAATCTCAGGAACAGAAAACGAGAAGGCGATAGATATTAAAACCTTAAGAGATGTAACTGGATATATAACACTTGATAGCGGTTACAAGAATACAGGTGCTTGTAAATCTGCCATTACATTTTTAGATGGTGAAGAAGGAATTCTTCAATACCGTGGGTACCCGATTGAACAATTAGCAGCAAAAGCTACTTTTTTAGAAGTTGCCTATTTGTTGATATGGGGGGAATTGCCTACAACAGTTCAATTAAACAACTTCATTGATAACATCAAAAAACATACGTTGATTCATGAAGACATGAAACAATTTTTTGAAGCGTTTCCGGCAAAAGCACATCCGATGGGGGTTCTTTCTGCTATGATTTGTTCTCTTTCTACATTCTACCCAGAATCTTTAGATCCAAACAGAGCTGAAGATAAAGTGAATCTTACAATGTATAGATTGTTAGCGAAGTTACCTACTTTAGCTGCCTGGAGTTATAAAAATGCAATGCGTCACCCATTCAATTATCCTCAAAATAAATTTAATTATTGTGAGAATTTTTTACACATGATGTTTGCAATGCCAACTGAAGATTACAAAGTTGACCCTATCGTTGCGCAAGCATTGAACACCTTACTTATCTTACATGCAGATCACGAACAAAATTGTTCAACCTCTACAGTTCGTATTGTTGGTTCATCTCAAGCAAATCTTTATGCAACAGTTTCAGCAGGTATTTCAGCACTTTGGGGCCCACTTCATGGTGGAGCAAACCAAGAAGTAATTGAAATGCTTGACCAAATCAATCAAGATGGTGGTAATGTTGATAAATGGGTTGCAAAAGCAAAAGA
>JAYSRU010000248.1:0-7865 GCA_043720875.1 Crocinitomicaceae bacterium | reverse complement strand
TTCCTTGAGATTTTTCTAAATTAGTCGTTAAAATAGTTTTTTTTTAAAATCACACTTTATTCCATTGTAATATTGTAATATTGCAATGTAATTTTTTTTAAAGCGTTTATGGGAATAACTAAAACCGAATTTTATTCAGAAGAACAAGTAGCACTTTCCATTATTGTGAAAGCTTTAGGGCATCCTGCAAGACTCGCAATTGTTGATCATCTATTAAAAGTAAATAGTTGTATTTGCAATGATTTGGTGAATGAAATTCAATTAGCTCAGCCAACCATTTCCCAACATTTAAAAGAATTAAAAAACGCTGGATTGATAAAGGGAAGTATTGAAGGTTCTTCAATTTGTTATTGTATCGACGAAAAAGCAATGAAAACAGTACAGCGATATTTTAATGATGTCATGAATGTACTGGAAAAGAGTAAAAATTGTTGTGTTTAAATAAGTAGAATTATGAAATTGTCAGAAGTTAAAGACGTATTAAGAAATGTCTCATCCGTAGTGTTTCAATTGCCAAACAATAAAGGCTTTGTGCCCGATCATTTCCATATCACTGAAGTTGGATTGGTTACTAAGAATTTTATAGATTGTGGAGGAACGGTAAGGGAAGAGAAGGTTATAAATTTTCAGTTATGGGAAGCGGGGGATTACGATCATCGCTTGGCTCCTGCCAAATTGTTAGGGATTATTGAAAAGTCAGAACAGATTTTTCAATTGGCTGATTTGGAAATTGAAGTTGAATACCAAACTGAAACTATTGGTAAGTTTGGTTTGGATTACAACGGGATGTGTTTTCTGTTGACAAATAAAGCAACGGCTTGTTTAGCTCAAGATGCTTGCGGAATTCCAGATGCTAAGCAAAAAGTAAGTTTGACGCAATTAGGCAACAATGAAAGTAATAGTTGCACGCCTAATGGAGGTTGTTGTTAATTAGTAAAGAATTTAGTATGTACGAAAATATTAAAAATTACGTGCTTGAATTAGTCCAAGAATTTGAATTAATTCCCGAACAGCGCAAAGAATTACTTAAAAAGATTACTAGCTACATAGCTTCTAGAATTGAAAAAAATGAAGAAGTAAATTTAGTATATGTGTGTACACACAATTCTAGAAGAAGTCATTTTGGTCAAATTTGGGCACGTGTTGCAGCGAATTATTACAACATAGCTAAAGTACATTCTTTTTCAGGTGGAACGGAAGCAACTGCATTCAATACGCATGCAATTGAATCCTTACAAAGAGTTGGATTTATTATTCAACAACTAGACACCACGAGTAATCCGACTTATCATGTTTATCATGGGGATACTCAAAAACACAGTGTTTGTTTTTCTAAAGTGTATGATCACGTATTAAATCCGATGAATGCCTTTGCTGCGATTATGACTTGTGGAGATGCTGAAGAAAATTGTCCGTTTATTCCTGGCGTTGAGTTAAGGATAGGTACGACGTATGAAGATCCAAAAAAATTCGATAATACACCGCAGCAAGATGAGAAATACGATGAGCGTTGCAGGCAAATTGCGAGAGAGACGTTGTATGTGTTTCACGAACTTAAAAAATAATATAGTGTCCGTTGGTTAAGCGGTTAAAATAGTTGCTCAACTCAAAAGTCAATGCACCATAATAGTACCAACCTATAACTTCCGGGTTTTAATTTTATCAAAATTTCAAATTATGACATCAAATAATTGTGCACCAGTTGCAGAACGTAAAAAGCTTAGTTTTTTAGATCGATTTTTAACGCTGTGGATCTTTTTAGCCATGGGAGTGGGTATTGGTATTGGTTATTTTGTGCCGAGTGCGGATGATTTCATTAATTCATTTTCTAATGGAACAACAAATATTCCGTTAGCGATTGGGTTGATTCTAATGATGTATCCTCCGCTAACCAAAGTAAAGTTTTCTAAAATTCCGGCAGTAATGGCAAAGCCAAAATTGTTACTCGTTTCTTTTTTTGTAACTTGGATTGTAGGTCCTTTTCTAATGTTTTCACTTGCCGTTTTCTTTTTGAAAGATTATCCAGAATACATGACTGGTTTGATTGTCATCGGTTTAGCGCCATGTATTGCGATGGTGATTGTATGGAATGAATTGGCAGGGGGCAATAGAGAATTGGTGGCAGGATTAGTGGGGATTAACAGTATTTTACAAGTCGCATTTTTTAGTTTGTATGCCTATTTTTACCTAGAGGTCATGCTGCCTTTGTTTGGTATTAAAGGTTTGGCAATTGACATAACGATCTTTGAAATTGCCCAAACTGTTGGGGTTTATCTTGGAATACCGTTCGCAATGGCTGTTTTAAGTCGATTGGTATTGGTTAAGCTAAAGGGGGAAGATTGGTTTGCTAAAAAGTTTATTCCAAAAATTTCTCCCATCACTTTAATAGCCCTATTGTTTACAATTGTTGTAATGTTTAGTCTGAAAGGCGGGTTAATTGTATCGATTCCTATGGACGTTGTTAAAATTGCAATTCCTTTGGTTATTTTCTTTGCATTAATGTTTTTCATAATGTTTTTAGTTGGGAAATGGGCTGGAGCAGATTATTCAGAGAATGCGGCCCTTTCTTTTACAGCTTCTGGAAATAATTTCGAATTAGCAATTGCAGTGTCAATTGGTGTTTTTGGAATCAATTCGGGTCAAGCTTTTGCTGGAGTTATTGGTCCATTGGTTGAAGTGCCAGCCTTAATAATAATGGTTAATGTCGCTTTTTGGTTAAAGAAAAGGCTCTACAAAAATTAATCTCTATATTTGGTTTAATGAATGTAAAAAGGGGTGAAGCGCGGTTTTTAAATGAGTTTATTTCATGAACCCATAAACGAACGTGCAAGGAATTAAAGCGTTCTTTTTCGTTCCTCAGAACAATCTTTTTTTTACATTTCGTACTTTACGATGCAAGCTTCATGCGTAATAACTGATAAAAAAAGTGCTTCCTAACGGAAACGCTTTAATCAGAGTGGAGTCGGAGGCGGTTAATTTACTATATTTTTAAGTAAATCGCGCATTTTTTTCATTTCTTTAATTACCGCTGTTGCATTAAAGTCGTAAACTTGTATTTTTACTTATTGTTTTTTTCGAATGGTAGCTGATTCCAATATTATTGTCTAATGCGTTTCTTTTCTAATCCTTCGTCAAATATGCAACTAAAAGTAATGGTACTCTTGTTTTGTTTTTTATCGAGCAGTACGTGGGCGGAAAAAAGAATTTCTATCGATAGCGTTATAGTTTGGGCGACTAATAATACGTTGACCCAGCCGAGAAAGGCATATGACACCTTGGTTTATACTTGTGGCAGATCTAAAAATGCTCCATTTGAAGATAAGTATAAAATTGTAAAAGAGCTGGCCGAATTTTCGCTCTATGAAATGCGCGATTTCAAAAAATCCATGTATTACATGAAGAAGTTGAAGCAACAAATTGATGGGCAGAAAGATTATAAGTATTTCATTCAATATCATAATACGCTTGGTGAATTATACTATTATGAAGGAATAGACCCAGGGAAGTCGTACAAAGAGTTTAAGACAGCACTATATATTTTAAAGGTAAATAAGAGTCATTATATTGAGGATCTGATTTATAGTAATTATGCGATTTCCTTGCAATCGGAAGGCAAGTTGGATGAAGCAATGCGCGTTGAAAAGAAAGCACTAGAAATTTCAATAGGAAAGGGCGATTTTTGGCTTCAATCAATTATCACGAGCAATATAGGAGTTAACTTTTTATACTTACAACAGCCTGATTCTGCAGAAATCTATTTTTTATACTCCTTAGAAACTGCAAAAAAAACGCCTCAAAAAATCGATGAAGTACAACGATCCTTGTTTTTAGGATTGTTTTACAATGATAGGCAAGCGTATGACAAAGCAATGTCGTTTTTATTTTTCGTGAAAAATAATGTAAAGCAATTGGAGAGTTTTTCTGATAAAGTGCAACTTTTTAAAGGTTTGAGCACTAGTTGTTTAATGCAGAATGATTTTAAGAAAGCGTTGGAATACAAGGATTTGCAATTATCGTACAAAGACTCCGTCGAAATATTTAATCTGAAAAAGGAAGTTTTTATTTATGAGCACGAATTAAAAGTGAAGTATCTGGAAGGGAAAAACCAAATTCAGATTGTGGAGAACCAAAAAAACAAACTTCAAATTACGGTTTCAATTTTGGTGATTTTCGTGCTTCTTGGCTTTGCATTGATGCTGTTTTTGAGTGAACGTAAGAGTAAAATCATTCACGCGGTGCGGTTGGAAAAAGATTTATTAGAAAAGGAAAAATTAATCATCGAAAAGTCACTCACGGAACGAGATAATACGGCTAAAGCGATGTTTCTTTTGGAAAAAGATAATTTAATACACAGTATTACGGACAAGTTAAGTGAAACATTGCCAGCGATACAAGAACATAACCAAGGTATGATCCGCTCAATTATTATTGATTTGAAAGGGACGGTTAATCACAAAAGATGGGACGAATTTGAATTACGGTTCAATTTGGTTCATCCTGATTTTTTAAAAAAATTATGCGGTGAGTTTCCAAAGCTTTCTCCAAATGATAAAAAACTCTGTGCTTTTCTTTCAATGAATATGACTACAAAAGATATCTCAAATATTTCTGGTCAAACTTCACACTCAATAAATATTGCAAGGGGCCGGTTGAGAAAAAAATTAAACATTAGCCATACAAGTGTTGATTTGATTGAGTTTTTAGCCCGTTATAAGTAAACTATTTTATCATGTATATATATTGTATATAAGCTGTTTTTGCACCTTAGATCACTGTTGAAGTAAATTTGAGCCATAATCAAAACTCAAAATTATGAAACATGCTTTATGGATATTTTTATTGTTTAATAGCGCTGTCTTCGCTCAGTTTAATTTCAACTCGTGGCCGAATGGTGCTACTACCGGAAACATCACGAATGGATCGTGTACCATGTCAGTCAATATTGTTGGATCAAATTGGAATGCTCCGAATGCTGGTGGAAGATATGATGATGCAGGTGTAGTGTATAGCCCTTCAATTGGAACTGGATTAGCATTGGATCACAATTGGACAAATACAAGTACAGCTAGCACCGTTACGTTAACTTTTTCGCCTGCAATCACTAATCCAAACTTTGTACTTTTTGATATCAACAGAAATAATCCTTGTGGGATAACTTGTTCTAATGCTTGGTCGGATCGTGTTACTGTGCAGTCGAACACTGGCGTGTTAACTGCGACGCCTGCAAATGTTACAGAGCAGGTGGTTACGAATGTTAATTCTACAACAAAAACTATTCAAGGCCAAATGGTTTGCGGAGGTCTTGGTGGTGGGGTAAATATTCAAATTACAGGAGTAATTTCAACTATTACCATTACCTACGCTTCAGGTGCTGTTGTGGATCGAACTACGACTGTAGCAAGCCCAAATCTTTGTCCTACAGGTGAAACAAATTGCTTGGCAAGTAGAGCAGTGTGTCCAGATCCAGGGCGTCAATTCATGACAATTGGAAGCATTAATACCGTTTCGTGTTTATCTGCATTACCAGTAGAGTTTGATGAGTTGAATTATTTTTGTGATGCGAATACGATCAATTTTAATTGGTCTACTTATTCAGAAGACAAGAATGAATCGTTTGAACTATTTACATCTTATAATGGTGAAGATTTTGATTTAGTCAAAGTGATTGGTGGTTCAGGTACAACACAGCATATCAGTAATTACAAAGTAAGTATTCAAAAAAATGGGTTAAATCCAAAATACTGTAGATTAACAAGTACTGATTTTAGCGGAACCACACGTGTATTGGAAACCATTAACATAGAGAGTGAATGTGAGGATCTTGGTTTTTCGTGCTTTCCAAATCCTGTGCTCGATGAGTTAAATATTATCGGAAAAAGAACTGCGTCTACGTGTGTTGTAATAAAAAATGTTGAAGGAAAAGTAATTAATCAAGATATTCAGAATAGCTCAATAAACTTGATAAAACTCAACACTGCAAATTGGTCTTCGGGATTGTATATTATTCAAATTTTAGATGATTATAATTCGGAAATTTTCAAAGTAGTTAAAGAATAGTTGTTCAATTCCTATAGTCGGTAAGAATAACTTAATTTCTGTTGATTTCAAAAATTAAATTTACAAGTTTGTTTTAGCTCGGTTAGGTTTAGGTGTATAATTTTTTTTTTGCAAAGTAATTCAGGAATAAGGCTACAATTTATGGTAGCCTTATTTTGTTTCAACGGTCTTGTCTTCCCAACTTTACGAAGCGAGCTTCAGAAGTTGTAAGCACAAAAAAGCGCTTCCTAACGGAAACGCTTTAATCAGAGTGGAGTCGGAGGGTTTATTTCATGAACCCATAAACGAACGTGCAAGGAATTAAAGCGAATTTTTTTCGTTCCTCAAAACAAACTTTTTTTGTATCCCCAAACTCATGAAGCAAGCTTCCTCATTTGGTACTAACAAAAAAAGCGCTTCCTAACGGAAACGCTTTAATCAGAGTGGAGTCGGAGGGTTTCGAACCCTCGTCCAAACAAAGTATTCTTAAGGCTTCTACATGCTTAGTTTACACGTGTGTTTTCGACAGTTGAGGCGGAGGTAAACGTCCATTCAATGCTTATCTTCTGGGTATCTCGTGCGCTGTCCGAAGCATTTTCCTGCACCAGCCTTTAAGAATGATATTCGAAATTCCAGCTAGAAAAGGCCACCGGCTGGGCGAACATCTCGTCCCTCTTACTATTATTCAGAGATGGATTGGGCTAAATTTCTTCAGAAATTAAGCTGCGAGAGCGTATGACGTGTTGTCAATTATAGTTTGCTAGCAGAGATTTACGAGACTACCGGCGTGTCTCGACATGCTTTCACTTAAAAATCGCATTTGCTGTCAAATCCAATACGACCCCATTTGTAAGTGCAACAAAGTTACATTTTTTTATCGGTTAAAAGAGAAATTGGGGTAAAGAAAAGGTTTGTAATAATTAATTCGTTTATTTACGAACTATTTATTTTTAGAAATGCAAAAAAACACATCCTATTTTTCCATTGAGCAAGAATTAACAGCCCGTTTTGCTAAGGCATTGTCTAATCCTATTCGTGTCGCCATTTTACAACTTTTAAATTCTCAATCGTGTTGCTTTCACGGTGATATGGCAGATGAGTTACCTATAGCGAAATCAACACTTTCTCAACATCTTAATGAGCTAAAGAGTGCGGGCTTAATTCAAGGAAACATAGAAGGTCCGAATGTGAAATACTGCATTAACAAAGAAAACTGGAAATTGGCAAAAGAATTAATTAACAAATTATTAATAGAATAAATCTATTCGTAATGTTGCGAACAATAACATTGTTCGTATATTTGCGAATAGATTAATCATTTCACAAATAATTATGAAAAACATTAAAGTACTGGGCACGGGATGTTCTAAATGCAAAACAACATATGATCACGTTTTAGAAGCAATCAAACAATCTGGCATTGAAGCTAATGTTACAAAAATTGAAGACATAGAAGAAATGATGAAATACAATGTGCTGACAACTCCCGTATTGATGGTGGATGAAGTTGCAGTTGTTAAAGGGCGTGTTGCAACAATTGGTGAAATAGTTGAATTCTTAAAAAAATAAATACCATGGAAAATCAAACTTTGGTTAAAGAAATTTGCCCAACAACTACGCAAGAATGGGTGACAAATGGAGCAGTTTTAATTGACGTTCGTGAAGTGGATGAAGTAAGCACGTTAGCTTATGATGTACCAGATTTAATTAACATTCCACTAAACGAATTCGAAAAGCGTTTTCAAGAGGTTCCGAAAGATAGAAATGTGGTTGTAGTTTGCAGAGGTGGTGGAAGAAGTTTGCGTGCAGCTGGTTTTTTAATCAATAAT
>JAYSRU010000247.1:0-2792 GCA_043720875.1 Crocinitomicaceae bacterium | reverse complement strand
GGATCTAGTTTACCCGAACGCGCCAATTCATTTAGATTTTTTGCGAATTTGTTCAGCGATTGAAAGGTTTGTTCACCACTATCATCGTTGATTTTTGAACCATTTCTGAGTGTTTCAATTGCTATTTTCAAACCTTTAGCTGAAAAACCGGCATCCTTAAGTAATTTGCCAGCATCATCTTTTGAATCAGTAATAGTTAAGAATAACAAATCCACGGCAAGAAATTCATCTCCCCATTTTTTTGATTCTTGAATGGCATTCGCTAAGGTGCGTTGCGCAGTTTGAGAAAGGTATACATCACCGCCAGTGACTTTTGGTAAATTGTCGATCATGCGATCGACGGTGGCTATAACATTGGTTTTATTTACCTCTGATTTTTGATGTAAATACACCATTAATTCAGGCTCTAAAGTAAGTATTGCTTGCAATACGTGTAGGTTTTCTACAGCTTGATTGTTTTTGTTAAATGCTATTTTCTGAGCTTCAGAAAATACTTGTTGGGTCTTAATTGTTAAATCGTTCGGATTCATATATTATGATTTTCCGAATTTAAGTCAAATTTAAAACCAACAATGAATAACGATGAATTAACGTCAAATTGTCAGTAATAATCGTTTAAGCAAGAATGTTTGCGGACAAATTGTCTTGTTTAATAAATTTTCATCACTTGTCGTCAGACTATTTTACAGACAATTGTTCAATCAGTAATTTGAATTCAGTAGTAATTTGAATTGCTTTCTTAGTGGACTGTGCTTCCGAATATATTCGAATTATCGGCTCGGTATTACTTTTGCGTAAATGAACCCATGATCCTTCAAAATATATTTTCAAACCATCTTGCGTATCAAGTTCATGCTCTTTGAATTTTTGCTCAATTAAGGTTAATAGTCCATCAACGTCTAAAGTTGGGTCTAAGTCGATCTTATCTTTTGCCATGATGTATTTAGGAAACGAGTCTCTCAATTGACTTGCGCTTAACTCCTTTTTGACATAAGAGGTTAGAAAGATTGCAATTCCAACTAATGCATCACGACCATAATGAAGTTCAGGAAGGATAACGCCACCATTTCCTTCACCACCAATCACTGCGTGGTTTGATTTCATTGTATTTACAACATTCACTTCTCCAACTGCAGCAGCGGTATATATTGCCCCGCGAGTTTCAGTAACATCTCTCAGCGCACGGGTGGAAGATAGGTTTGAAACGGTATTGCCGTGTTTGATACTCAATACGTGATCCGCACAAGCGACTAACGTATATTCTTCGCCGAACATTGAACCATCCTCACATACAAAAGCAAGTCTGTCAACATCTGGATCAACCACAATTCCGAAATCGGCTTTATTTTTTGAAACGTAGTCAGAAATTTCTCCAAGGTTTTCGGCCAATGGTTCAGGATTGTGTGCGAATTGCCCACTCATTTCAGCGTTTAACGTATGAAATTGAGTAACACCAAGTCTTGTTAGCAATGCTGGAACAGTGATAGCGCCAGTAGAATTAATTGCATCAATAACGATATTCAATTCAGCTTTCTTAATTGCATCAACATCAACATATGGCAAAGCTAAAATCGCATCGATATGTTTGTCTAAACTAATTAAATCTTTTGTAATTGTACCAAGATCATTGACTTCTGCGAACGAATACGCATCGTTTTCAGTTAATTTAATAATGTGTTGACCTTCGCTTGCTGAGATAAATTCTCCTTTGCCATTAAGTAATTTTAAGGCATTCCAATGGGCGGGGTTATGACTTGCTGTAATTATTATTCCACCGTCGGCATTATTGAAACTGACAGCCATTTCAACCGTAGGTGTTGTGCTTAAACCAAGGTCAATGACATCAATTCCTAACCCCGTTAATGTTCCGCAAACAATCGAGTTTACCATTTCGCCAGATATTCGGGCATCTCTACCAATCACTACCTTTAGTTTGTTAGAAGAATTGGTTTTCAACCAAGTTCCGTAAGCAGCAGCAAATTTAACAATATCAATAGGAGTGAGGCCTTCATTTGGTTTACCACCAATTGTACCTCTAAAACCTGAAATAGATTTAATAAGTGTCATAGTAATAGTTTTAAGTAGTGTATTAGAATCCTAATTTACTGCGAGAACCAGTAATTCGCGTTCTTAATCCGAGCATTTTTAAACATGCTACGGCGCATTCAATTCCTTTGTTACCGTGCTTACCACCAGAACGATCGATGGATTGCTGCATGTTCATGTCGGTTAATAAGCAGAATAGATTTGGCTTAGAAAATCTTAAGCCAACGTCCATGATTCCTCTAGTTGTACCTTCACAAACATAATCGAAGTGTTTCGTATCTCCTTGAATCACAACTCCAATACAGATTGCAGCATCAATTTGAGTGTTTTCAAACAACCATTGTGCACCGAGGGGTAATTCGAATGCTCCAGGGACATAGTGAATCAAGATGTCTACTTCCGCTATGTTGTGCTTTATAAGCGTTTGCTTAGCACCTTCTAGCAAGGCTAAGGTTATTTGGGGGTTCCATTCAGAAACAACAATGCCGATCTTTTGACCGGCACCATTTGGAACAGTTTCGATGTCGTATTCCGACAAATTTGAATGTGCTGTTGCCACAATGTTTTAGTTTAAATTATCTTTTTGCGCGAGCAATATATTTATCAATTGCTTTAGAATTAGCGAAAGCATCATAGTTGTTTTTAATTTCTAAGTACAACTCACTAGCTTTAGCAAAATCTTTTGCTGATTCTGCAACTAACGCAGCTTTGAAAAGATATTCAGGAGTAGTTTTTTCGTTCTTATT
>JAYSRU010000246.1:0-24229 GCA_043720875.1 Crocinitomicaceae bacterium | reverse complement strand
TTTTTGGACGTTTGGCGCATTTCCTTACCCTTAGAAATTTATCGATCACGCAAAAATCTAATGTTCAGTTTAGTCATATTTTTGATCTGGGGAACTATAGGTTTTGTTACCACTCAAATGTATCCAGACTATGCCAAAACATTTTTGTCTTCTGGTTATGTAGGTGAGACTGTTGAAAATATTGCCAAAGGCGATCCCTTAGCAATTTATGAAAGTCAAGATCGACTGACCATGTTCATCACAATAACAACGAACAATATTCGGGTGAGTTTCTTGATGTTTATTTTGGGAATCACGTTTACTTTTGGAACGCATTATTTGATGATGACTAACGGAATCATGGTAGGGGTTTTTCAAGGGTTTTTCGTAACCAAAGGGCTCGGAATCGCTACCTTTTTAGGAATTTGGATTCACGGTGCTTTCGAAATTAGTAGTATTGTTATTGCTGGAGCTGCCGGTTTTGCAATGGGTAATGCCTGGTTGTTTCCGGGTAGTTTTTCTCGGTTTGAAGCGCTTCAAATAGGAGCAAAACGTGGGGTGAAAATTGTATTAAGCATTGTTCCATTTTTAATTACAGCCGGTTGGTTAGAAAGTTATGCAACGGCGAATTACCAAGATTTTCCGAATTGGAGTAAGTGGGCAATTATTCTTGTTTCATTTGGGATCATTCTTTTTTATTTTGTAATTTATCCCATACTTATTGCTCGAAAATATCCGGAAAAATTAAAAGAAGAATATTTGCCTTCGATCAGAAAAAAGAAAAACCCAGTCTTGTTCAAATTGCGTAATTCGGGTCAAATTGTTTCGGATAGTTTGCGTGTTTATGCCAATAACATTTGGCACATTATGAAGATTAATAGCTTGACCACGGTGCCGGTGTTAATTAGCTGTGTCCTATTGCAATACACGTTTAACCCGCAATTATTTCAATATTTTCATGGCTATGATTGGTATGATTTGATGCTTGGTTTCAGCGGGTTTGGCTTTAATCACTGGGTGGATCTTCCTATTTCAATCGTATTCATGTTGGCCATGTCTAACTTATTTTTGACCTGTTTTTACCAATTGGTTACCGATAAACAACTTTCATACTTTCGGTATTTCATTAAACATATTGGTGGGTTGATGCTCGTTTTTTGTCTTACCATTCCATTGTTGGCTTTTTCTGGCGGATTGATGTTTTGGATCAATGTACTGCTGCTCCCGATTCCAGTAATTTTGGCAACCACAATAGCACTTAAAAGACACATGAATTATAAGCTATCATCCAAGAATGGAACGTTTCTAAAAGTGAATTATGGAGAAGGGATGTTGTTGACATTAATTCTGGTGGTGCTGTATTTCTTTTTCATGCAGCCGATTGCAGTTTCACAAGTGTTTGGAATATTGACCGGAAATACAGATTTATTGGATGCGATATGTAGTCAAGTAGAGCGCTTGTGTAAATTGGCGCATTTGGATAGTTATTTAATTACCAATTGTCTAAGAATGTTAGTCTATATGATCTTCATTATTTTAATGCTGCCTATCGCAATTTTTATGTTTGGTTTACAATTTTTTTCCACGTGTGAGTCATTAGAATCTCCAAACCTCAATGCAGAATTAATGCAGTTGGGTAAGCGAAAGAAAACGTACGAATCTGATCTTGATTATGAATAGGTTCTTATGGATCGTTTGCTTAGTTGGTTTTGTTAGTGTACAAGGTCAAGAGGATTATAAGACTTGGAAAAAGTTAAGTGATGATCATGCTTTTGAACGAGGCAAAGATTATACAGGTCCAACAAATTACAAGCAGCGCGAAGAAGAATCGGAAGATAATATTACGAATAACGGAGATCAAACAAGCAATGGCGATAACAGTAGTGATAAGAATATAGATTATTCTCCAGAACGGAACGAGCCTGGCAATAGTGATTCTGATCAACGAGAAATTAAAGATAACGGTTATAAGCCTAGTACCTATGATGCTCCGGAACGCAAACCTAACAACTCGGGTTTTGGCATGAGTGCTGGTTTTGGTAAAACCTTATTGATCCTTGTCGTAATTATTTTGGTGGGAATTATTGCCTTTTACATCTACCAAAATAAAGGTAAAAATACACGTATCAATACGGTGATAGTGCCAGATGATATTACACCTGAATCTATTTCTAAAACAGAATTAGAACTGCGTTTGGAAGCTGCTGAAGCGAGGGAAGATTATCGTGAATGTGTGCGAATTTACTTTATTTTCATTTTAAAGGAATTGATTGCCAAAGGCTGGATAAAGTGGAACATTGATAAAACAAATTCTGATTATAAACGGGAAATGTCTGAACAAAAAAGTTGGTCTGTTTTTAATCGAATTGTTTACCTATTTGATGCAATTTGGTATGGAGAAAAACAGATTAATAAGGAAATTTATGCCCAGGTTAAGCCAGCGTTTGTGAAGTATTATGCGCAATTAGTTGAACGTAAATGAACAAGCGAAATTCTATAGCGTTACTGATCGGAGGCATTGTCTTAATTACGCTTTTGGTATTTTTTACTTCGGGTGAACCGTCGGCTCAAAAGAAAACAACCGTTGAAGTAGAAGCTTCGAATTCCAAGGATTCATCGAAAAAATCTAAGCATCAGAAAAAGAAGAATGTTTTGTATAAATCTGCGGATTGGCAGAAATCCTATAAAATCAACGCACACAACCCGTTTGATCTATTAATCTTCCGCAAGATTCTTTATAAAGCGTTACCTACCAAAGAAACGGTGGTGTTTAATCATAAGCAATTCAAGAAAATCAGCTCAGACACCAATGCCTTATTTTTATTTGTGGGCAACAGATTGGTCATGAAACAAACTGATTTGGATGAATTATTGAATTCAGTATACAAGGGAAGTATGTTGTTTATCGCTACAGACGGTTTTTCGAAAAACATTACAAGTTTGGTGGAGGAAGAAAATATCAATTTTAATTACATTTTTATTGATAAGGTTAAAATACAAGCGAATACATTTGAACAGAACTTTGCTTCTGTGTTTCAAAATGACACGGTTGCAGCGGTTTGGCCAGTATTTCAGGATGAAACACAATCCTACGAATCAACCCTGAATGGCTTTGGAAACATGAAACTCATTCAGCATGGTAAGGGCACCATTTTGATTCATACTTCTCCAGTGCTATTCACCAATTACCAAATGGAAAAATTTGCTGGCTTCAAACATTTCGAGCATGTATTAAGCTATTTACCTCAAAAACATAAAATTTGGTTGGAGTTTGTTAAAAACACAAACCTTGAAGGGGATAGAAAATCGGTGCGTTCGCCTAACGATATGAATGATACCGATGGGTACAAAAGTAACTCCTCAAAGAGCGCAAAAGTTGAAGGGGATAGCGAGCTTTTAAAAATGATTTTTAGTAGCATTGCATTGAAAATTGCTTACTTTTTGACAATAATTGGGGTGATCTTATTTTTGATATTTAGGACAAAACGCTTGAGGCCAGCCGTTACAGTTTTGGAAAAGGAGGAAGACGGCACTAAAAATTATACAGAAACACTTGCACGTATTTATGAAGTTAAAAGTACTCCTGCGGCGTTACTAGAAGTGATAAGAACTAATTTTTATACTCAAATAAACAGAGTGTTTGGAATTGATTTGAATTTAGCAAAGGGAGAAGATGTTGCATTTTTGGCGGAACGCTGTAATGCAACGTTGGAACAAATTGATTCACTGATCCTAAAGTTAAATCCGAAGCAAAGTGCGCTCGTCACACACGATTATTTGATTGAAGTTGCGAAGGAGAAACGGTCGTTTTATGCTTTAGCTGGAATTATTTCAAAATCTGAACTCGAAAAAGAACAACTGAATTTTATCCTGAGAAGAGAAATGCTGTTGCCGAGTATAATTCTTTTGGTTTCAACATTGATTGGTTTTCTTGCACTGTTCAGCCTAGCAGCTAAGTTGGGTGTTGGCGTAGGATTGATTCCACTTGCCTTTTTTGGCTTTTATTTAGGTGCGCGTATGCTAAATTTACCATTGATTATTTCAACGCAAGAAGAAATAATTTTCCCGCAGTTGATGCGAAAAAGTATTACCTTCAAAAGGGAGAATTTAACACGTTTTGAAATTACAACTAACCATGCTGAATTCACTTTTGCGTTATCATCAGTCCGTATTTCACTAGCGCAAGTGAGCAAAATTGATAGACACTTATTGCAATTATTTAATTCTAAATCAAATACCTTATGATCATGGATCAAGAAGAAAACAATGTTGAAAGACAACCTGAAAACGAAGCGACACCAAATGACGTCACCCCTTCTCAGGAAGCAATTACAGAAGATAACTCTTTTATTTCATCCAATCCAGAATTAGATTGGATAACTGAAAAACTTCGCTTGGTACGTGTGGAAATGCAAAAAACCGTGGTGGGTCAGCACGATGTTATTGATTTGATGATTATTGGCGTTTTATCCAACGGGCATGTATTGCTTGAAGGTGTTCCTGGAGTAGCCAAAACATTGAGTTCGAAGTCGCTCGCTAAAGTATTGAAAGTTGACTTTTCGAGGATACAATTCACACCAGATTTGATGCCTTCGGATGTAATTGGAACTTCGGTTTTTAATGCAAAAGAAGCTACTTTTAGTTTTAGAAAGGGTCCTATTTTTTCAAATATAGTCCTGATAGATGAAATCAATCGTGCGCCAGCAAAAACGCAAGCAGCGTTGTTCGAAGTAATGGAAGAGCGTCAAATTACATATGATGCAACGTGCTATAAAATGGAATATCCATTCTTAGTGGTGGCAACGATGAATCCGATAGAACAAGAAGGAACTTATAGTTTGCCAGAAGCACAATTGGATCGCTTCTTATTCAAGATTATATTAAACTATCCTGAATATGAGCAAGAAGTGGATATTTTGCGTAGTTTCAAAACTAAACTTGATGGACCTTCCATCGAAAGTTTGATTCCAGTTTTAGACGCCAAAGATTTACATAGAGCCCAAGCAATGGTGGAAAAAGTAACGGTCGAAGAAAAACTATTGCATTATATTGCTGCCTTGGTTCAAAAAACAAGAATGCACAATAAGATTTATTTGGGTGGTTCCCCACGGGCTTCAATTTCAATATTGAAATCTTCCAAAGCGCATGCGACAATCCAAGGAAGAGATTTTGTAACTCCAGAAGATATTAAGTACGTATTTAATTACGTCCTGAATCATAGAATAATTTTAACTCCTGAAGCCGAGATGGAAGGAAGCACAAGTACTGCTGTTTTACTAGATATTTTGAAGACAGTTGAAATTCCACGTTAACGGATAAGCGTAACTCATGCACATTAAAAATATATACTTAACCCGTGTCTTTTTCATCGTTTACATTATCATGGTAGTACTATTTGTTGGTGCGTTCTATTTGCCTTGGATGTTTATGATTGCAAAAATCTATGGACTAAGTTTAGTGCTGGTTACTACGTTAGATCTACTTTTAACGACAACCTTAGCCAAAAGTATAACGGTGAAACGAGTTATTCTCAATAATTCAAATCACTTATCACTGGGTGAAGATGTTCGGATAGAATTGATAGTAAACAGTGCGCATTCATATCCCTTAAACATTGAGCTATATGAAGGTTATCCTATAGAAATGCAAGAACGGAATGAGCGTTTTTTAGCCTTATTAGGAAGCAATAAAGAAATCAAGTTTAATTATATCTTTCATCCGAATAGAAGAGGGATGTATCATTTCACTTCTTCTATTTTATTTGTTGCATCGCCTTTTTTATTGGTCAAACGTCGTTTTAATTTTCAATTAGATGAAAGCGTTCATGTGTATCCCTCTGTGGTGCAAATGCGTAAATATGAATTGGGTGTTTTCAATAAACAATCACAGCTACAAGGCATTAAGAAAATGCGTCGTTTGGGAGTGAATCAAGAGTTTGAACAAATTAGAAATTATACGCAAGGGGATGACCTGCGAAGTATCAACTGGAAGGCGACAAGTCGGAAAGATGATTTGATGCTGAACCAATACCAGGAGGAGCGCGCACAACAAGTATATGCTGTTATAGACAAAAGTAGATCGATGCAGCAGCTGAGTGACGGTATGACCTTATTGGATTATGCAATAAATACAACCCTAGTATTTTCCAACATTGCGATAAAAAAGGGAGATTATGCTGGATTGTTTACTTTTTCAGACAAGATAGGAACCTTCTTAAAAGCCGAACGCTCTAATTCTCAATTGAAAAGAATATATGAGCTGTTATATAATCAAAGAACACAATTCAAAGAACCGAATTATTCATTGAGTTATGAGGCAATTCGACGAAATATTAGCGCCAGAAGTCTTTTGATGTTCTATACTAATTTTGAAAGTTCTTCAGCCATGCACCGTGCATTGCCAGCATTTAAAAAATTAAATCAAAAGCATAAATTGGTAGTAATTCTGTTCGTTAATACACAAGTTGAAGCTATCTCCAATGAAAAGGCAATGAAATTGTCGGATGTTTATAATGCAACTGTTGCGGAGGAAATGATCCTCACCAAGAAGAACATTGCACATGAAATTCGTCAAAATGGAATCTTATGTTTGCTTTCACGTCCACAAGATATTTCTGTGGATACCATCAATCAGTATTTGGCATTAAAGGCGACAGGGAAAATCTAGGTTTTTGATTTTAGATAAAATTTAGTAGCTTAGCAAAAAAAAGATACTTATGTCAGATTTAATCGATACAACTTACGAAGCTGAGGCTCCAAGAATTCCTAATTTTTTGAAAGTTCTTTGTATTCTAACTTTTGTTGGTTCAGGAATTGGAATTTTGGGAGCAATTTATGGCGTTTTTACAACCGATGCTACCATCAAATCGCTTGAAAATTCTCAGGATTTATTGAATGGAATGAATTCTCCAATGGGTGACATGGGCGGAATGATAGAAGCGACCAAAAAATGGGGAATGCTATCTAATATTTTCAATCTTTTGGCGAGTGGACTGTGCTTAGCCGGAGCATTACTAATGTGGAAATTAAAAAAGATGGGCTATGTTTCATATTTAGTTGGGGTAATTGCAGCGCTAATTCCTGCTTTTTTAATGATGGGCTCGCTTGCAAGTACAGGTGGTTTTATGGGTATTTTTATGAACGCTTCTTTTATTTTCGCAATTTTGCTTAACGTTGCATTTTTGATTATGTATAGCGTAAACCGAAAACACCTTATAAATTAATTATATGTCAGATCTAATCGATAACAACGAGAATAATTCAAATTTTAATTACAATCAAAACTTCAACCAAATGGGTATGGATTTGCCCAATGCAAATGCTCCGTTGGTGTTGGGAATAATTTCTATTGCAACCTGTTGGTTGTATGGTGTTCCGGGTTTAGTTTGTGGAATTATTGCAATCGTTTTACATAAAAAAAACAAGGCGGTTTATGTTACAAATCCTGGTTTGTATCATAATTCGTATAAAAACTCGAATGCGGGTAATGTTTGCGCCATTATCGGTGTAAGTTTATCATCATTATGGTTTATCATTGCGTTAATAGGTTTATTGGCTGCTGCAACTGGTTCATCTAGAGGATTTGGTCGGTTTTAATTAAAAGAAATTATGGAAGATATTATTGACACAAACCAACAGGCTTCAATGCCTTCGAATACGCCTTATTTTGATGGCAATTTACCCAATGCAAACGCTACCTTGGTCCTAGGAATTATTTCAATTGCAACGTGTTGGATGTATGCTATTCCTGGAATTGTATGTGGAATTATTGCCATTGTTTTACACAAAAAAAACAAGGCTATTTATTTAACAGATCCTCAAATGTTTCAACGTTCGTTTAAAAACTCAACAACTGGAAACACTTGTGCTATTATCGGCTTGAGTCTTTCAGTTTTATTCATTTTGCTACTCATTGGATATATGATTTTCGTCTTTTCGTATGTAGTTCCTGAACTTCAAAATTTCTCGAGATACAATAGATGATCGCCTGCTCTTGGAAAGAAAGCGTTGGAATTGAATGTCCAATGTGTGGATTTCAAAGATCGACTGTTGCTTTGGTAAAAGGAAAGGTGAAGGAATCATTTGTGTTATTCCCAGCAACGCTCCCATTTTTTTTTACACTTGTTGTTTTGGCGTTGCATCTAAAGTTCAAATTTAAACATGGTGCGTACACAATTTTAGGCTTATTCTGTTGCACCGTACTTTTGATTCTTATAAATTACATTCCAAAAGTAATAACAGTTTTTACAAAATAAGTTTAATTTAGTATTGGAGCTTTGCTATAATAATAGATAGATCTTTGTAAAATATGGAGGTTTCAAAGGTCTTAAATACTATATTTGTGGTGTATGATTACTGTAGAAAGTTTATTGGAACCAATTGCGGATGAAATGAAAGAATTTGAAGTTCGCTTCAAACAAAGCATGAAGTCTAATATTCCTTCGTTGGATAAAATTACAACCTATATTATTAAGCGAAAAGGAAAACAAGTTCGGCCTATGTTCTTGTTTCTTACGGCTAAAATGTTGGGAGAAGTGAATGATGCCACCTATGATGCTGCCAATTTAGTAGAGTTGTTGCATAATGCAACCTTGGTGCACGATGATGTGGTAGATGATGCCAACGAAAGAAGAGGTTTTTTCTCTGTAAATGCCCTTTGGAAAAACAAAGTTGCAGTACTCGTTGGGGATTATTTATTGAGTCAAATTTTGCTATTATCCTTAGACAAAAAGCAACACGTAGCGTTAGGAATTGTTGCACGTGCAGTGCGGGAAATGGCAGAAGGTGAATTGTTGCAAATCGAAAAAGCACGAAAACTGGACATTACCGAGGAAATATACTTTGAAGTAATTAGAAAGAAAACGGCCTCTTTAATTTCTGCATGTTGTGAAGCTGCCGCAGTTTCAGTTGGAAGATCAGATATGGGTGAAACCATGCACAAGTTTGGTGAAATGGTAGGTTTGGCATTTCAAATTAAAGATGATATCTTTGATTATGGTGATGGGTTGGAGACAGGCAAGCCTGCTGGTTTAGATATTCGGGAACGTAAAATGACTTTGCCGCTAATTTATACGTTAAATACATGTGCTCCGGAAATTAGAAAAGAATTGATCAACATCGTTAAAAGACATAACGAAGATCCAGTTCAAATAAAAAGGGCAACAGATTTAGTCATTCGTTCGGGTGGAATAATTTATGCCGCGAAGCGCATGGAAGAAATTGCTAATGAAGCAAAAGTATTGATTAAAGATGTACCAGAATCGATCGCGAAAACAACACTGTTAAACTTGGTCGAGTACACCATGAGTAGAAAAAAATAGAACATATAATTAATTTTAGACATGAAATATTTACCTATTACAGCCATTTTATTTTTATTCTTTGCATGTTCGGATGCAAAAAATAAAGCCAATGAGAAACCAGCTCAAATGAGTTTAATGGATACTACTACCAGCCATTACAAAGAATGGTATCCGGGTAGAAGACAAATAAAGATGGAGGGCGAGGTGAATGAATTGCGCCGTCGCCAAGGCTTATGGACTTATTTCAACGAAAAAGGTATTGTGTTAGGAACAACGCATTATGAAAATGGAATTCGTGAAGGATTTTCTGTAGTGAAGTACCCGAATGGTAAAATGCATTATACGGGAGAATATAGAAACGACAAAATGATGGGTACGTGGAAGTTCTATGACGAAGATGGCGTTGTAATGGATTCTACGTTCCACTAAAAGAAAGCAAAAATTAATGGCAACTATACCCGCTAATATTATTGACGAAATCATGCAAACTTCCCGAATTGAGGAAGTGATTGGTGAGTTTGTGCAATTAAAAAAGGCGGGAGCTAATTATAAAGGCTTGAGTCCATTCGTGGATGAAAAATCTCCTTCGTTTGTGGTATCACCTGCAAAACAAATATTCAAATGCTTTTCTACGGGTAAAGGGGGAAGTGTGGTGAGTTTCTTAATGGAATTAGAACAATACAGTTATCCTGAAGCATTGCGTTGGCTGGCGAAGCGGTATAACATTGAAATTCCGGAAGAAAGACAACAAACAGCAGACGAGTTAGCCCAAGCGTGTGAAAAGGATAGTTTGTACATTATAAACGAATTTGCGCGCGACCATTTTAAAGAGGCGATGCTTACTACAGACGAAGGAAAGACAATTGGCCTGAGCTATTTCAAAGAAAGAGGTTTTACACCAGACATCATCGAAAAATTTCAGTTGGGCTATTGTATGAATTCCGGTCATTATTTTACCGATGCGGCATTGCAGAAAGGGTATAAAATAGACTTCCTTACAAAACTTGGATTAGTAAAAGAAAAAGATGACCGCAAGTTTGATTTTTACCGTGGAAGAGTAATCTTTCCAATTCATAGTTCTTCAGGTAGGATATTGGGTTTTGGAGGCAGAACATTAATTACGGATAAAAAAATTGCTAAATATTTCAATTCTCCAGAAAGTCCGATCTATGATAAAAGCGCAATTCTTTATGGTTTGTACCATGGGAAACAAGCGATTTCAAAGTATGATTTATGCTACCTTGTTGAAGGATATACGGATGTAATTGCAATGCACCAAAGTGGTGTGGAAAATGTTGTTTCAAGTTCTGGAACTTCATTAACCGAAGGGCAAATCAAATTAGTAAAGCGATTTACCAACAACATTACAATTTTATATGATGGTGATAGCGCGGGTATAAAAGCTTCTTTCCGAGGAATAGATATGTTGCTCAAAGCTGGGATGAACATCAAGGTGTTATTGTTTCCGGATGGAGATGATCCTGATTCATATTCTAAAAAAGTAAGTCAAGAGGAGTTTAAAAATTTCATCGCAAACAATCAAAAGGATTTCATTTCTTTCAAAACAGATTTGTTGTTAGACGAAAATGGAGATGATCCTTTAAAGCGAGCAGATTTAATTAAACAAACCGTTGCAAGTATTGCGCTTATTCCAGATAATATTGTGCGTTCGGTATTTATTCAACAAGCAGCGAAACGGTTAAATATTGACGAAAAAACAATTCTTAATGAGTTGAATGTATTACGTCAAGTTGGGGTGGCGCAAGAGAATAATATGCCGCAACAAACTATTCCGTTGCAAAAATATGTTCCTGAGGTTTCACAGACTGTTGCTGCAAAATCGAATCAAAGGGACGTTAAAAAAGATGTTGAATCGGCGGAAATGGAATTAGTTCGCTTAATGATTCGATATGGTTCGGAAACGATCTTAGAAAGCTTGCAAGATGAAATGGGAACGATCCATCAAATACAAATGCCGGTGGCTGAATTGATTTGTAAGGATCTTGCAGGTGATAATTTAAGTTTCGTGAATCCATTTTGTCACCGCCTCCATAAATTAATAGCGCAAGGTGTTGAAGAAAACATATTTTATAAAGTCTCACATTTTATAAGTCACAGTGACCTTGAGTTTTCTAAATTTGCCTCAGATGTAGAAATGTCACAATATGAATTGAGCCCAAAATGGATCGAAAAATGGGGCGTTCAAACGCTTACAGAATTAGACAAGCTAAAATCTACGGTCGATTCGGCTATTTACAATTTCAAATTAGCAAAAATTGGTGAAGAAATTGACATCATAATGTCTCGCTTGGAAAATGAAAGTGATTCCTTAGAAGAATTGGAATTGACAGACCTCATTGTTCAGAAAATGCTACTCGATACCCGAAGACAAGAATTTAATGCCGCATTAGGTCGCATCATTACGCATTAACAAACCAAGTTTAGTATCTTTTTCTCTTACAATAAATTTCATTTTGAATTGATTGTATTTTTGTTGCATGATGAACTATAGTCTATTCAAACTCGGTCCTTACCAAGTTTGTTTAATAAATGTATTGATTCTTGCGTTAATTATTTTTTTGGCCATTTTCTTGCGCAAAATAATTCACCGCACATTGAAAAAATATTTACTTGGTGTAAATGTGCATTTAGATGGACGACGCATTACTTGGCTTCGTTTACTTTCACAAAGTGTCTATTTGCTGGCTTTTTATATAGCGGTTAGAAGTTTTAGCATTAATAACAAAACGGTTTCATTCTTAGATTTCTTGGAGGCGGATTTTATAAAAACACGAATTATTACGGTTAGTTTTTATCAAATAATGGTAATTATTGCCTTGTTCTTCGGTTCGAAAATAGTGGTCAATGTTTACGCACTTTATATTCATCGTAGGTTTGCGTTGAGAGAAGATAAGCGTGGTTCAGAATACGTTTACATTCAAATTGCGAAGTATATTACTTCTGTTTTCGTAATTTTTGCAAGTTTGAAAGCATTGGATGTTAACCTAAGCTTTTTCCTCACCGGTTCTGCCGCTTTATTAGTTGGTTTAGGTTTAGGTTTGCAAGAAATTTTTAAGGATATTTTTTCAGGAATCGTATTGTTATTTGAAGGAACATTAAAAGTGGGAGATATTATTGAGTTACGTGATTCATCTACGGGGATTCCGTTGGTTTGTAAAATTCTTAAGGTGAATGTTAGAACAACATTGATCGAAACAAAAGACAATAATATTTTAATCATTCCAAATGCCAAATTGACCCAAGAGTATGTTGAAAATTGGAGTATGGAATCGAGCGCTTCATTGTTCAAAATTGATGTGTTGGTTGCTTATGGTACCGATGGACAAATTGTAAGCGATTTATTGAAACAAGTAGCTTTGAGTCATCCAAAAGTGATAAAATCGCTAGAAGTGGAAGTGCGTTTAGTTTCCTTTGGTCAAGATGGGATGCAACTTAACGTATTATTTTGGGCAGATAATTCTTGGGAAATTGAACGGTATAAATCGGAAATTCGATTCGAAATAGATCGGGTGTTTAAAAAATACCACATCGAAATACCATTCCAGCAACGTGTGATGCACGTGCGCGAAAGTTCATAGTTAATGTCCTTCAGCGCTATAATACTAAATTTCGATCTATTCTTTCTTTGTCAATTCTATCCGCACTTTTTTACCTGCATAGCCGATAGTGTTTTCACTTTCCAACACAACACTTTTCTTTTTGTCGTTGATAACGTTGTAAGCGCCAGTTAAAGCATACACAGCATAATCGAGATCAGTTACTAGCGATCCATCACAATTTTCACAGAGTTGTACATAATTGATCGTGCAAATTTTACCCTTTGCGCTAAATTGCCATTCAATTTTTGTGCTGAACCCTGTGCCCTTGTGGCTCCACGTTGCGGTGGAAACTTCTTTGTAAATGTCAGTTTTTATGAAACTAATTTCGCTATAAATAGGATATATTTTTATGCCATCAACGTATAATCCATTCACTTTAAACACTTCGCCATTCATTAGGCGTTGAGAATATCGTTTTTCTTTGTTGCAGCCAGATAATGCTATGATGACGAGTAAAATAAGAGTGTTTTTCATTTTTTAGAGTTTAGTTTAAGGATTTTACAAAAGAATCAAGTCGAGGCATTTTAAGAATTTCACAAGTGAGTTAACTGTTGTTAATGAGTGAGTGATGTTTTTAAAATAACGATGAATTGAGCATTTTTGTATGAGCCTTAGGTTATTGTACAATGAGTTGTTTCGTTAAAGTTTCACCATACGTATCTACTTTCACAAAATAAACACCACGTTCTAATGTCGAAACGTTTAATAAACGGACATCTTCTTGTGGTGCAGAAATAGTGATAAACACTTCTTTTCCAGTTATGTCATACACACGAACAACTGCATCTCCAAAATTTGCGTTTTTCAACTGAATAGTTGTTTCGCTTGTTGTTGGATTTGGGTAGAGCATGAAAGTGAAAGGGTTTGCACGTGAATTATTAGTATCCGATTCTTCACTTACAGGTATATTTGTAGTACTTTTTACTGGGCGGTTTGCATTATATGAAGGAGCATTTCCATTTATGCCTTGGCAAAATGATTGGATATAGGTTGAATTGGATTGTGGCATTGGGTGAGAAAAGTCCAAAATTTGTTCTATTGATAATATAATTTCTGGTGAAACACTTGATTCAGGTAATTCTTCTATTGATCTCCCCGCCTTTACAGCAACATTATATCCATTCGATGTAGTCATGTCACCATTGATCATGATTTTGTTCCATGCTTTACACGTATAGTTGTTTCCAACTAACGTACAACCCGTAATTGGTTGCCCATTGAAAGCTTGATCTGAAATCGTTAGATTTTCTGGTATTTGGTTAATATTTGGGGATGTTAAAACATTAAAATTTAAATCGGTGATAGCTCCTTCTCCCCTCCAGATATTTGCATCGGGAATAGGATAGGTCAAAAGGTGAGTAACCTTATTCGTTTGACCATATTGATTTACTGTATTAAATTCTATGTCAACGGTTAGTTTCAATATAATTTCAAACGTATACTCGTATCCTTTCGAAAATATTGGATAGATAGAAGCAGGCTTCTTAATTAGTGGGTTATTCAAATCAACTGTCCATGTGTTGGTAGTTGAATTGTATATACTAATTTGATCAACCTCGGTGGAGGTTAGGAAATTCGTTACTAAGTTTTCATATTCGTTACGTATACCTACACTACTTATTAGGGGATAAAACGCATCGACTGGTACGTACGGAGTTTGTATGCGTATTATTGCTTGATCTACAGTGTTTTCAGGTAATGGATTTCCATAATAACCAAAATGAGACTTATTGAAATCAGGATTATTGTAATGGAGATGATAAGCCTCTCCTTTACTTTTTAAAGGAATAAAACCATCCAAATTGATGTTGTTTGAATTGGCGTTAGTTGACTGACTATTATCGTTATATAGATTTAGGACAGCGTGTTCAGGTATTGGATTAATTATACTTGGTGTAGCAACAATGTCAAATGACGCCCTAATGTCTACATTTTTAACATCTAAGGCAGGGTTAATAGCATATTGTAAATCTTCTGCTAGTTTTAGTTGGTATTTGGTGGTCCAAGCAGCATATTTATGATAATCAAAATCTCTGTTTCCGTTTGTATAGGTAATAAAGTTTTGAGATACTATATCTTCGATTGGTCCAACAATTTGTTTTGCCAAAATAACTTTTGGTGTTTTTAACAACGCAAAATCGCCTAAAATTTGATTGTATACAGGGTATTCATATACCTTTGTTATCGTTGGTGTGCCTGTTCCGGGTGTGCCATACGTTCCAGGTGTATAAAATGATGGACCACCTACTTCAAGAGAAGCTCCTAGTGAACCTTCATAATGCATTTCGGAAAAGCTGGCAGTTGGCATTGTTGGGGGAACGGGTGGCACTTGTTCAACAAAATTGTTTGAAATGAATGTTGTTGCTTTTTCACCATAAATTTGTGTGGCAACGCGAAACAATTGATCGGTATTAATTATTTTTGCGCCAGCTGCATTTATTGCACCTATACTTTTTTGCGTATTTTTAAATACAAGTTTAAACCAATCTTTGTCAATGTCATTCAACATCAGTTGGCCATACGCTTCTTCAATAGCGTCTGTACTCATGTTTTGCCTCTCAGCTTGGGCAATTTCTGCCGCTTTTTCTGCTAATAATTCTGCATTTGGGATAATGCCCAGTGGAGGTGCGGCAATAAAGCCTGCAACAAAACGTGCCATACGGATAATTGCAAGGTTCTCTTTTACTTTTGCATTATGCTCACCTATGTCAATCAGTTTTTTGTTGTATTCTGCATATTTTTTTTCAAAATCTTGTAGCATTACAACAATTGATTTATGCATCGCTATGCCCTTGCTGTTTACGGATCCTCCTGTATAATCAAAGCCAGAAAGGTATTCGCTGGGGTTTACTTGCAAGGTTGTATTGTTTACCAAAGGTTGATCATCTAAAGTGATCGCCCTGCCGTGCAAGGTTAAGCTTGAGCTTGAGATTTGTGTTAAATTGATTTTTAACTTGGAAGGATAATAGCACGAGCATGGATCGTAGGCCACTTTAATATCTGTGCTTGCCCATTGTTGCCCTAGTGCAGGTGCCTTACATACCGAGTACATGCTGTTAACATCTGTTGGTTGGTCTAAGGGCTGGTCTGAACCTTCATTTAAACGTAATAAACCACTGAGTAATTGCTCAGAAACAAACTTCAATTGAATGCCCATTGCATCCGCACCTTGCCCAACCGCATGATCGATACCAAAATTAATGAAAATACGAATGGTGCCACTGTAGCGGTTGTAAATCACTATATAAGGAACGGCATATAAACTATTTCCATCTGTTATTGCTGTTACATTGTCAGGGTATCTCCCCAAGTTAACTAGAAGTAATTCCCAACCATTTTTTGTTAAAGGCAAAGGACCATCCGCAATATAATTGTAGTCATCCAAACTGTTTAACAATATATTATTCATTTCGGGATATTGAACCCCTCCAAAACTTATGTTTGTACACGGATAATCAGCGTATAAGCCCCCAGCTGTAACTGGAAACCAATTAAACCCATTCAAATACTTGTTTGAGTCTATGCCAACAGGCAATGAGTTATTATAAGGGTTTATAGTATCAGTGCTCACATTATGAAAACAATTCGATTGTGAAAAGCCTTGTAGGCTTAGTAATATGGAACAGTATGTTATTATTTTTTTCATAAATTTTTTGTTATAATATTTTTCTTCCTTTGTAGTGTCTTTCTGGGTGAAGGCCCCAAGAACCTTCAAATGTTAGTTCTTTGGTGCCGTTAACATTTATTAAAAATGAATTATAATTATAATAACCTCCGTCAGAAATAAATTGTTGATAATTGATATTGTCACTTATTATATAAAAGTTGGATGAACCCAAACCGTCATAATTATCTATTAGTATATAATCAGATGATAGTTCATTTATCCCAATAAAATTGATAGTAATATCTACACTGTCAGCCAAATTGGCGTCTTTCATTCTGTAAGTGCCTTCAAAATGATTTGGTGTATTATAGATTTGGTCTTTAACAGAATCATGCACAATTGTTAAATACCGTATAACAGTGTCCATGCCGTTATCAATGGGCAAACAAATGTTATTCGGCTTCTTTTTCACAATCAGGGTTATGGGCAATGTTTGTCCTGCTAAATTGTTTCCAAAATAGCGATAAAATGATCTTGTATGTATTACTTCAGTGCCAATAAGCCATGTATATTCTGCATTGCTTTCTTCGGCATAAAACCTTATGTTTTTGTTTCCAAAAGTAGTGTCTGTGTTTGTTCTGTTCGTGGCTTCAAAAGATGCGCCAGGCAAACTTCCTAATTCTTCTTGTAAAAATTTGGCACTCACTTCCTTCGCACACCCACAATCTTTGTTTATTTCGCTTAAAGCTGGCTGCACTTTTTTCTTGCACATCACAGCTGCAAAACTTACCAAAAGCAACACCGTGATTTTAATTATGTTTTTCATATTCTTTAGGTTTAATTAGGAAACGATCTAATTGTGAAGAAATTATTGAAGTAAACAATCTTACAATTCCTTAATCTTCCAATTTTTTTAAATCTTTTATTTCTTTGCCTCTTCCAATGCTTTTAAACGAAGCTCTAATTGCAAAATATACAAATGTGCTTCTTCTATTTTTTCTAACAACAATCGGTTTAATTCTCCTAAATCTACACCGTTTTTTTCAAATTCTGTTGCAGATGGTATGTTCGGTAAATGTTTGTTTTTTTCTAAATACGTTGCAAGGTCTGCTAATGGCATAAGTTTATACTCTTTTTCAAAAACGTAGTCAGGAATTGCCAATAGGGTTGTAGTGTATTTGCGTGCAAAAACATAACCGTCTCCAGTAATGTTAAAGTTTTTTGCGCCTCCCGCATTTAAAACTTGTAATGCACTGTTAGTAGAAGTAGTCATCTGAATACTCACACCAAATTTGCCTGCCGTAGCAGAAGATTTTACGTACAAACCATTGTCTCCAGTAGTTGTTATGTTGGTGTAGGCCAAGTTGGTTGCAGTTGAGGGAATGGTCGATGTTCCTAACCAAATTCTACCTGTTGCACCCGAAAGTAATAGATTCGAAGTTGCTGAAATCAAACGTAAATCTTGGTTTTCTAAGTTTTGAAGTGTAAAATTTAACGCACTCATTCTAAATAAAATTCCGTCGGTTTGTGCACTCCCGGAAGTGGTGTTTGTCATACCAAAGCGAGAAGTTTTGCCATAAGCCGTCGTTATTCCTGCAATTGTGTTACCAAAAAGATCGGTTTGTGATTGAGTTGTTAACGTATAATCTGTGCTACCGTGCACTTGAAAATTTAAACTTGTTGCAATGGGTACTGTGGCTAGGTTAATGGCAGCATTACCCGTTGTAGGAAAATAGTTGGTTTGGGCGTTGCCTAAGGTACAAAACATTGTTCTACCAATTAGAAGCGAAGCGAAGCGAAGCGAAGTTAATTTTCATATAGATGTTTACGTTTAATTTTCGACGAAGGTAGTTTAATTTTCGATAAAATCAACTAAAAATGAAAGTGAAGATGTTTTTTGATTGTATAACTTCATATTGTCATTAGATCTTTTTTACAGAGAATTTTAACTTGAAATAATAGGTTAATCTACGGTTATTAATATCAAAACAGTTTCTTAACTTTGCTCTTAATTCTTACACAAATGCAACTCCGAAATATCCGTAATTTAAACCTAGTCGAACTCATAGCAGAAATTGAATCTATTGGGGAGAAAAAGTTTCGGGCAAAACAAATTTACGAATGGCTTTGGAAAAAAAGTGCAACGGAATTTAACGAAATGACTAGTTTATCGGTTGATCTTCGAAAGAAATTGAGTGAAAATTACTTCATAGATCATATTACATTGGATGATGAACAAATTAGCAAGGACAAAACCATAAAATGTGCATTCAATGTAGGCGATGGTAAAGTGGTGGAAGGCGTATTAATTCCAACAGCAAATCGCACTACTGCATGTATTTCAACACAAGTTGGTTGCAGTTTGGCTTGCAAGTTTTGTGCTACCGGTAAGTTGAAAATGATGCGGAACCTAACTGCTGGTGAAATTGTGGATCAAGTGGTTTATTTAAGAAAACAAGCAACAGATCGCTACCATCAAAACCTTACCAATATTGTGTACATGGGTATGGGCGAACCCTTGCTAAATTATAAAAATACCTTGCGCAGTATAGAAATGCTTACGTCTGAAGATGGTTTGGGAATTTCTCCACGTCGTATTACGGTTAGTACAGCTGGGATTGCTAAAATGATTAGACAATTGGGAGACGATGAGGTGAAATTCAACCTAGCACTTTCACTACACGCGGCCAATGATGTGAAGCGAAATAAAATCATGGAAATCAACGAATCCAATGATTTGGAGAGTTTGGCAGAAGCGTTAATTTACTTCTACGAACGAACAGGTACGAGACCAACATATGAGTATATAATATTTGATGGATTTAATGATGAATTGGAGGACGCTCGTGAGCTCGCAGAGTTTTGTAAGCATATTCCATGTAAAATAAATATAATTGAATATAACGCGATTGAAGGCGGAGATTTTAGGCAAGCTAAAACTGAAAAAGTGGATGACTTTGCAAATTACCTAGAATCCCGTAACCTAATTGTAAATGTTCGTCGCAGCAGAGGAAAAGATATTGATGCTGCTTGTGGGCAATTGGCGAACAAAAACAAAGCCTTACTCAAAGAAGATCGCATTTTAAAGCATTAAAACTACTGGTTTAAAATAAAAAAATCCCATCTAATAAGTTAAATGGGATTTTGAATGTTGAATAGAAAGTGATTTAGCCTTTTAATGCTTCAGCTCCTCCAACGATTTCTAATATTTCATTTGTAATTGCAGCTTGACGTGCTTTGTTATAGCTTAATTTAAGCGCTCTTCTTAATTCTTGAGCATTGTCAGTTGCTTTATGCATTGCTGTCATACGTGCGCCATGTTCTGATGCACTTGAATCAAGTAATGCTTTGAAAAATTGTATTTTTAATGATTTTGGAATTAAATCTTCAACGATTTCTCCTTTACCTGGTTCGTAGATATAATCTCCAGCGGCACTAGATCCTTCGTTGGTTGAAGCTTCAATAGGAAGTAATTGTTCAACTTGAACGCTTTGATTTGCAGCATTAATAAATTTGTTATACACTACAACCACTTTATTTACTTCTTTGCTCATGAATTTGTTCATCGCAAATTGAGTAACTTCAGCGGAAAGTTGAAAGCTCAAATTGGCAAACATATCTAATACAGGACTTTCAACAAAGTTTGGATTGCGTTTGAATGCGTCAATTGCTTTCTTTCCAATGGGTAAAACCAAAACATTTCCTTCATTTAGCAATGTGTTTGAAGCTTTAATAATGTTATTATTAAAACCTCCACATAAACCTCTGTTTGAAGTTACGGCAAGAATAAGTGTTTTACCTTCAGTGCGAACTTCAGTAAAAGCATTTTCAGAAAGGTCTAATGTACCGCTTACATTTTGTAAAATCTCTTGTAATTTTTCTGAATAAGGACGCATTTGCGTAATAGCATCTTGTGCACGTTTAAGCTTTGCAGCTGAAACCATTTTCATCGCAGAAGTGATCTGCATGGTTGACCCTACAGAAGTAATACGATTACGAATTTCCTTTAAATTTGCCATTTTACTTTGAAAAAAATTTACAAACTGGAATTACTTGTGCTTTATTCCAGTTTGTTAAGTTGTTAAATCTCAAATAAACGGTTTATTAATCGAGGCAAACAATATTTTTATTACCGGAGTCCGTCAGTTGACGGATGAGGATTTTAAAAATGAAGTTGAACGAAGAGTAATAAGCTGTTTAGTATTTCGCTGCTAGTTCTTTTGCAACTTTCGAAAGAACATCCGTAATCTCGTCAGTATATTTTCCAGCCTTAAGTGCAATCATTACATCAGCATGTTTCGCTTTCAAGTAATTGATGTACTCCACTTCAAATTCTTTCACTTTGTTTACCGGAACTTTTTGGATTAATCCTTTTGTTCCAACGTAAATAATAGCAATTTGATTTTCAACTGGGAATGGATCTCCTTGTTTTTGCTTCAAGATTTCAACGTTACGTGAACCTTTGTCCAAAACAGATTTTGTAGAAGCATCAAGGTCAGAACCGAATTTAGCAAATGCTTCTAATTCACGGTATTGTGCTTGATCCAATTTCAATGTTCCAGCAACCTTTTTCATTGATTTAATTTGAGCATTACCTCCAACACGTGATACCGAGATACCCACGTTAATTGCTGGACGAATACCTGCATTAAATAAATCACCTTCTAAGAATATTTGACCATCAGTAATCGAAATTACGTTAGTTGGAATGTATGCAGAAACGTCACCAGCTTGTGTTTCAATAATTGGCAATGCAGTTAATGAACCTCCACCTTTAACGATACCTTTTAATGATTCAGGTAGGTCATTCATGTTCGCAGCAATTTTATCATCGTTGATGATTTTTGCAGCACGCTCTAATAAACGACTGTGTAAGTAAAATACATCACCTGGGTAAGCCTCACGACCTGGTGGACGACGTAATAATAAAGATACCTCACGGTAAGCAACAGCTTGTTTCGATAAATCATCGTAAGTAATCAAAGCCGGACGACCTGAATCACGGAAAAATTCACCTACTGCAGCTCCTGTCATTGGAGCGTAAAATTGCATTGGAGCTGGATCAGCAGCATTTGCAGCCACAACCACTGTGTAAGCCATTGCACCTGCATCTTCTAATGTTTTAACAATACCAGCAACAGTTGAACCTTTTTGTCCAATCGCTACATAAATACAGAAAACTGTTTCACCACGATCGTAAAATTCTTTTTGATTGATAATAGTATCAATCGCAACAGTAGTTTTACCTGTTTGACGGTCACCAATAATAAGTTCACGTTGACCACGTCCGATTGGAATCATCGCATCAATTGCTTTGATACCAGTTTGTAATGGTTCAGTAACTGGTTGACGGAAAACAACCCCTGGAGCTTTACGCTCAATTGGCATTTCATACAACTGACCTTCGATAGGACCTTTACCGTCAATTGGGTTACCCAATGTATCGATTACACGTCCAACCATTCCTTCACCAACTTGCACTGAAGCGATACGACCTAGACGGCGAACAGTGTCACCTTCTTTAATTGTAGTTGATTTTCCTAAAAGTACAGCTCCTACATTATCTTCTTCAAGGTTTAATGCAATACCACGAATACCACCGTCAAATTCGATCAATTCGTTGTATTGAACTCCTTTAAGTCCATAAATACGTGCAATACCGTCACCAATTTGGAGTACGGTTCCAACTTCTTGTAATTCTGCTTCCGTGCGGAAACCTGAAAGTTGTTCTCTTAAAATTGCAGAAACTTCTGCTGGTTTTACATCTGCCATGTTACTGTGTGTTGATGTTTTTGCTTTTGGTAAAATTACCTTAATTTAAAATCTTTAGTACTACTAGTTTAATAATTCTTGTCTCAATCGTGTGAGTTGTGAATCGGTTGAAGCATCTAGGCGAAAGTCACCCATGTTTACTACAAAACCACCAATAAGAGATGCATCTACTTTTTCGCTCACTTCGAGTTCACCTTTTGTAATTGCACCTACTTTATCAAGAATGTGATTTTTTGTTTCTTCTGTTAACGCAACAGCCGAAGTAATCGTGATTGGAACAATTCCTTGTTTTTCTTTCAATTGCGCTAAAAATGAAGCTGCAATTTCAGGTAAATCACTTTCTCTACGACTCTTTGTAATCAAAGCAACAAACTTTGATGAAAGCGTTTCGAATGCATTGAAAATTTCTTCCAATACACTTTGTTTTTTATCTGGGTTGATAATCGGACTTTTTAAGAAAGCTAAAAAATCTGGATTCTCATTGCTTGTAGCTACCAAATATTCCATATCATTTTTAACAGCGGCAATGCAGTTTTGTTCTGTTGCTAATTCTAGCAAAGCTAATGCATAACGTGTAGCTATTTTAGTGCTTTTCATTTGGCTTGTGTTGCTTAGTTAAGATTAATATCTTCAGCTAATTTACCAGCTAATTCTTTTTGCTTGTCATCTTTCGATAATTCGCCTCTCACCAATTTCTCAGCAATTTCAAGTGAAATTGAAGCCACTTGACCTTTTAATTCTGCCAATGCAGCAACTTTATCCGATTCGATAGAAGCTTTTGCAGCTACCATAACTTTTTCAGCTTCAACTTTTGCAGCGTTTTTAGCTTCTTCGATAATGCGGTTCTTAGTCTCAGTAGCATCTTTCATCATCGCGTCGCGCTCAGCACGTGCTTCGTTTAAAAGGGCTTGATTTTGACTTTGAAGTGCAATCATTTCAGCCTTTGTTTTTTCAGCTAATGCTAAAGCGTCTTCAATAGATTGAGAACGATCATTCACCGATTTAAGGATTGGTTTCCAAGCAAACTTTGTTAGCAAGCCTAAAAGTATTACAAACACTAAAAGTGTCCAAAATATTAAACCAATTTGAGGAGTAATTAAATCCATTTCTTTTTATTTAAAATTGTTATTCTAAACTTTAATTTTTAACCATACACTTTAAAAATGATACACTGCAACCAACCGTTGCAGTGCGTCATTTTAGTTTTTCGAATTACTTCGCGCCTCCTAAAAGACCAACAACGATTCCGAAAAGTGCAGCACCCTCAATAAGAGCGGCAGCAATAATCATCGTAGTTTGAATTTTTCCTGAAGCTTCAGGTTGACGAGCGATCGCATCTAATGCAGATCCTCCAATTCTTCCGATACCCAATCCTGCTCCTAAAACAGCGATTCCAGCACCTATTGCAGCAATACTTCCGTATACCATAACTTATCTATTTATTTGGTTAAAAAAAAATACAATTTATTAATGTTCAGCATGTTCTTCTACCGCTGCACCAATGAACAATGACGTAAGCATTGTAAATAGGAAAGCTTGAAGGAACGTAACCAACAACTCAAGCACTGAGATAAACAAAGCCATCGGTACCGATAGACCTGCCCAACCCAAGTTTTTATTTATAAAAATGATCGAAACTAATGCTAATATAACAATGTGACCAGCAGTAATGTTCGCAAACAAACGAATCATTAAGGCGAATGGCTTAGTAATAATTCCTACTAATTCAATCGGAATCATTATGGGTAAAAGTGCCATTGGTACTCCTGGAGTCATGAAAATGTGTTTCCAGTAATTCTTATTAGAGAACATTAACGTAGCAATCAATGAAATCACGGCAAGCACTAAAGTTACAGAGATACTTCCTGTTACATTCGCTCCACCTGGAAATAATGGAATTAAACCTAATAAGTTGTTGATCCAAATGAAGAAAAACAAGGTTAATAAAAG
>JAYSRU010000245.1:0-2810 GCA_043720875.1 Crocinitomicaceae bacterium | reverse complement strand
TGGACGATACGAATGAGAATATAAGACAACTTCAAGTAAAACTTGAATCATTAGCACAACGTCATCGTGTGTATGCGGATGAAATTAACGCGCTGAATCGTGAAATATGGGCATTGAAAGCAAATCAAGCTAACGCGCTAAATGTGCAACAAGCACCGGTACCAAACCAAATGAGACCGCAAAATGTCGTTCCACTTAATAATCCGCAACCTCAACCTCAACAGCAACCAAAAGAACAAGCTCCACAAATGAGCAAGCCAACTGGCGATCCTGTTAAATCAGATTTGGAGAAATTTATTGGTGAAAATCTGATTAATAAAATTGGGATTTTAATTACAATTATTGGTGTTGCGATTGGGGCTAAATATTCAATTGACAAAGACCTAATAAATCCAACAACACGCGTGATTTTAGGATACCTTATGGGCCTAGGTTTACTCGCTTTTGGAATGAAACTGAAAAAGAATTATGAGAACTTTAGCTCAGTTTTAGTAAGTGGTTCTATTGCAATTCTCTACTTTATTACGTTTGCTGCGTACTCATTTTACGGAATTATAGGGCAAGGTGTGTCCTTCTTGTTCATGTTTATATTTACTGCGTTTACGGTAGTTGCAGCTCTGAATTATAATAAGCAAGTTATCGCGCACATTGGTTTAGTAGGGGCGTATGCCGTACCTTTTCTGTTGAGTGATGGTTCAGGTAAAATTGTAATTTTCTTTTCCTACGTCACCATAATTAACATTGGAATTTTAATTATTGCGTATAAAAAATATTGGAAATCCTTGTATTATTCTTCTTTTGGAATGACCTGGTTCATATTCCTGGTTTGGCTCGGCACCAAGTATCAAATGCCGTTGCATTTTTCGAGTGCATTAACTTTTGGAACTATTTTCTTCCTTATTTTCTACAGTGTTTTCCTCGTTAATAAATTGGCGAATAGAGATAAGTTTGTTACCATCGATATTTTCCTCATTCTCTTAAATGCTTTCGTTTATTTTGGGGTTGGTTATGCCGTACTTTGTTGGCATAAAGAAGGTGCGCAATTACTCGGTGTTTTCACCTTAGCCAATGCTGTAATTCATTTTGGATTAAGCGTTTACATCTATAAGCTTAAATTGGCGGATCGTAACTTATTCTTCTTGATTTCTGGATTAGTTATGGTCTTTATTACCATCGCAATTCCAATAGAATTGGACGGCAATTATGTTACCATGCTCTGGATTTTGGAAGCTGCCTTGCTCTTTTGGATCGGACGTACAAAAAATGTTTCAGCCTACGAGAAGTTGTCGTATCCTTTAGTTTTACTCGGACTCATGAGTTTAATTCAAGATTGGAATGGGGCGTTTAGTCTAATTCGCATGTTTGGTTATGATCAAGCAAGCTATGGTGCCCCGTTATGGAACGCAGGTTTTATTACAGCAATGATTTTTGCAGGTGCTTTAGTCTTTATGAATATACTGCACCGAAACAAAAATTTTCCAACTTCATACAGCGAAACCTCAGGCATGCGAGGACTTATTAATTTCTTACTTCCTTTTGCCTTAATATTTGTCTTGTATTTTGGGTTCAGAATCGAAATCTCGAATTATTTTCACCATAGTTTCTTGGCAACAAAAACCGCTTTACCAGCTGAGCGTCTTAACATTTTCCAAAATCATTTATGGAATTACGACGTGCAAAGAATGAAAGTGCTTTGGGTGCTAATCTATTCCTTGTTTTTCTTTACGGTCTTGATGTTGTTCAACGCTAAAGTAATGAAAAGTAAAACCTTAGCAATAATTAGTTCAATAATATCTTCAGTGGTATTAGTGACTTTTCTAACCCAAGGTTTGTATAAATTAGGACAATTAAGAGCGTCATATTTACAGCCGCTGAACAGTGATTATTTTGAACAATCAGGATTGAATTTGGGTATTCGTTACATTGCTTTTGCGTTTATTGCGGCATTGCTTTGGACGATGTTGTTTTCGTTTAAACAGGATTTTATGGGAGTCATAAAAAGACGTTTTACGGTCATGTTCAATTACTTACTGTATGGTTCTGTCTTATGGATTGCAACCAGTGAATTGATTGCTTACTTGGATGTTATCGATTCGCGTCAAACGTATAAACTTGGAATAAGTATCCTTTGGGGTGTTTATGCGTTGTTTATGGTAGTTATGGGAATTTGGAAACGCAAAAAATACATACGTGTAACGGCAATTGCACTTTTTGGGTGCACGCTAATAAAGCTTTTCTTATACGATATCAGTGCATTGGATACCATCAGCAAAACAATTGTTTTTGTGTCATTGGGTGTATTGTTGTTAATTGTTTCCTTCTTGTATAATAAATATACTGCACAACTTACAGATGAAAAAGAGGATTAATAGCATTGGATTTTTATTGATTGCGAGCACGAATTGTTTTGCGCAAGTCAAGGAATTTGCCTACAGAAAGGAAATATTTTCCGTAGAAAATGTTTGGCATAAAATCATACTTCCACCTGAAGTTTTAGGGAAAGTACGAAGCGATTTATCTGATCTTAGAATCTATGGATTCAACGAGGGAAGTGATACAGTTGAAGTTCCTTATATTTTGAAACTAACGAAAGAAAAGTTAGAAAAAAGCAATGTGAGCTTTGATTTGATCAATACTTCCCATAACGGTAACGGCTACTTTTATACGTTTGCCTTAGATCGGCAAGTAACCGTCAATCAAATTCTCTTAGATTTTCAACGTTATAATTTTGATTACCGCGTTAATTTGGAAGGAAGTCAAGACTTAAACAGTTGGTTTACAATTGTTGAACGCGATCGAGTGCTTTCAAT
>JAYSRU010000244.1:0-24281 GCA_043720875.1 Crocinitomicaceae bacterium | reverse complement strand
ATTCAATTACAAAGACATTGATGTTGAGTTTGTTGGTGCGCGCAAAGAATCCTATCGTTCGGATTCCCGCAAACCTATCGTTGAGAATGGAACCTTAGAAGAAGATCAATTGCGCCGTGATTTCACCATCAATGCATTGGCAATATCATTAAATGCCGCTAATTTTGGAGAACTCATCGATCCATTTGACGGTTTGGGTGATATTGAAAAGGGAATCTTAAAAACACCACTCGATCCAGATATTACATTTTCAGACGATCCGTTACGGATGCTGCGTGCCGCTCGGTTTGCAAGTCAATTAGATTTTAAAATTGTTGGAAGTAACCTCGAAGCGATGAAGCGTAATGCGCACCGTTTAGAAATTGTATCCAAGGAAAGAATAATGGACGAATTCAACAAAATTATGTTGAGCAAAGTTCCATCTCGAGGATTAAACCTACTTTTCATAACTGAACTTTTAAAGCAATTTTTTCCAGAAATGTGTGCATTGCATGGCGTTGAAACAATAGACGGCAAGTCGCACAAAGACAATTTTTACCACACCTTAGAAGTGATCGACAATATTTCTGAAAATACAGATGATTTATGGTTGCGTTGGGCAGCGTTGATGCATGACATTGCAAAACCACCCACCAAGCGTTTTGATCCGCAACAAGGTTTTACCTTTCATGGACATGAAGAAATGGGTGCACGAATGGTTCCTAAAGTCTTTACCCGCTTAAAGTTACCGCTGGATGTGAAAATGAAATACGTGCAAAAATTAGTGCGTTTGCATTTAAGACCAATATCGTTAGTGAAAGGAAGTGTAACAGATTCAGCAGTGCGTCGCCTTTTGTTTGAAGCAGGACAAGATGTGGAAGATTTAATGACACTTTGCAACGCCGATATTACATCTAAGAATGATTTTAAGGTAAAGAAATACAAGAAGAACTTTGACGAAGTTGCAATTAAACTTAAAGACGTTGAGGAAAAAGATAAAGTTAGAGATTTTCAGCCTCCAGTTTCTGGTGAGTTGATTATGAAAACTTTTGGCATTACACCGTGTGCCGAAATTGGTACGATTAAAACGCAAATTAAAGATGCGATTTTAGAAGGAGATATAGCAAACGATTACGAACAAGCTTATACTTTGATGCTGGAACTTGGAAAGCAATTAGGGTTGAGTGCTAAAACAATAGAACAATAAACATGGGAGCATTGAAATTTAGAGTTTTGCTCGATAACTCAGAAGGTAAAGAAATTTTTAGGGACATATTAATCCATGAAGAAGCAACGTTTGATACGTTTTTCAAATACATCATGCACGCTTTTAATTTTGAAGGAGAACAACTTGCTTCGTTCTATGTGAGCAACGAAACATGGGACAAAGGCCACGAAATTGGATTGATGGACATGAGTTACGGAACGGATGAAGTTGAGCCGGTAAGTGTGATGTCAGAAACGCGCTTAATCGATTTAACAACAGATGCAGATCAACGCTTTATTTTGGTGTATGACTTTCTCCGCATGTGGATTTTTCTGGTCGAACTTATTGAAAAAACAGCAGAGCTAATCGAAGCACCCAAAACATTAATAAGTGTTGGATTAGCTCCGCCAGAAGATAGCCGCGGAATGGATGAAACAGAATTTGGTAGCGAATTCGGTGCTGACGATTTTGATGACGATGATGACATGGACGAAGACGACAACGAATTCGAAGATGGCTATAATGAAGAAGATTATAACGCATACTAGTAAAATAAAAAGATGAACAACGACCCAATTGGCGCAGCCATACTTGATTACGCAAGAAAACGCAAGTCAGATGAGATTACAGTAAAATCAGACATTTGTGAAGACGATTTCATTCCGATCGAATTATTATTTAGATCGTATGATGAAATGCCAGATCTTGAGAAGAAAGCATTGAAACTATGCGGAGTTAACGTTCTCGATGTTGGTGCAGGCGCAGGTGCTCACGCGCATGAATTGCTGAATCTTGGTAAAAAAGTGCATTGCTTAGACACTTCACGTGGCGCTGTAGATTACATGCAAAATACGGGATTAAAAGCAGTGAAAGTAGACTTTTTCAAGTTTCCTTCTGATCCGAGTTATGATTCAGTATTGATGTTAATGAACGGAATTGGAATTGCTGGAACCTTAGCTAATTTAGAGCACACACTAGCACATGCAAAATCATTCTTAAAGCCAGGTGGTAAAATTATTTGCGATTCAAGCGACATCAAATACTTGTACGAAGATGAAGATGGTAGCATGTGGATTGACTTAAACACAGAATATTATGGAAATTTTAGATTCCAGATGGTGTACAAACAAGACAAAGGCGAATGGTTTGATTGGTTATATGTAGACTTTGATAATTTGTTTCAAGCAGCAAAAAATGTAGGATTAAAAGCGCGTTTGGTTTGTGAAGAAAACGACGCTTATTTGGCCGAATTGATTCTTGCTTAACCAATAATATATTACACCGAAAGACCCCAAAAAGGGTCTTTTTTTATGCGCTAAAATAAACAAATGCATGTGCGGTACAAATTATCAGTATATTTGGTAATAACCTAAATACTAAAGCCATGAAAAAAAGCTACCTACTGATTCTTTGCGCATGCCTATTACAAATCACAGCAAAAGCGCAATTACCGAAAATGTACATCAATTTAGTCTCTCACAATGAAGAAAACTATACCTATGTAGCTAATCCAATAACTTTCTTGAACGTTCGACCATTCATGTTACAAATGGCACAACTTAGTGCAACCAAAGGTGCAAAATGGCACTTAGGAAGCGATCATATTTTGTTGCGTTCGGTTATTGCCAATGACGTTGCTGGTCCGTTACAAGCTACAACTGGAGGAATGAACATCTTAAAATACATTACCCAAACGTTTCCCAACAATGTGGAATGCGATCCTCATGCGCATGAAAGTCTTTTTAATTATGCAGATGTTGCAAAACTTCACGACAGTTTAGGGGTGAACCCAGGGTTGGTGATGAGTGGATTTCTTTACAATCAACTACAAGGTATTTATGATTGGCAAGACTATCAAAACCCAAGATCCGGAACTATGTATCCGAACTATACTTGGGCTCCTAAAATTATTTGGGGAGCAGCAACACCCGCACACGTAGCTGATCCTCAATATTATGGAATGTGGAAACCTACTTCAATGGCTTCATTTTTCAATCACCAAGCTTCCAATCATTTACAAGCATACGGGCAAGGTTGTAAAATTGAAGTGCACGATACCTCAGATCTTAAATACGTGATGGCTGAATTAAGAACAACGTTAAACTCTATACAAACTGGCGCTGCTCCTGCCGATGGTTTTTATTGCACAAGTATCTTTTTTCGTGAATCGTACTTAACCGTTCCAACGTTCGTAAATACAAAATTGGCTGCGTTAATGGATTCTATCAATGTTTTGGTAACTCAAAATAAAGTAGAATGGAAATTTATCCCTGAAGTTGCAACAATCTGGGAAACCACTTATGCTGCACAGCCCTTTATTATGAACTGTGATTTAACTATTTATGGTGCAGGCTTATCTCCCCTAGAATCAACAACAGCAACGGTTGCACCTAATCCATTTACACAAAGTACAGTTATCACAACATCTCAAACGATGCAAAACGCAACGCTTAAGGTCTATGATATTTACGGTCAATTGGTTCGTACTATGCACGAAATAGCTGGCAATGAAATAACGATTGAGCGCAACCATTTACCTGCAGGCGTATATTTTACGCGTATTACGGAGGGTAGTTCATTAATTCCATCTCAAAAATTCATAATCATCGATTAAAATATCTGGAATAACTATGAAAACAATCATTCTCCTCGTTTCACTGCTAAACTTTTCGGCGTATTGCCAAACAGCAAGTGTAATACTTACTGATACGGAAACCAATTCCTTACTTCCGGATTCCATAAAGAAAAAACTTAACCTCACCTACCCTATTTGGCGAACCTATAAATGTACTGAGAAGACAACAGTTTCATATGTTGTATTATCGGAGAGTCAAGACAGTCTTGAAGCGAATGGTAATTTCTTTAACAAAAACATTAAAGCCGTTAAATTAAAAATTACAAGTACAGGTTTGGTAAGTGAATGGGAAATCAATGACCTAACCCAAAAAATAATTAACGAAACTAGCCAGGAGAATTCCATTTGGTTTTGGAGTAAATATTGCCTCTTGACCGACTTGGATAAAGATCTTGCAATTGATCCAATTATCGTTTATGGAACGCAAGGCACGAACGGATTTGACGATGGGAGAATAAAAATTGTGATTGTATATAAAGGAAAGAAAACAGTAATCAGACATCAAAACGGCGTTCTTGATGGCGACCGTAATACGCTGGTAGACAAATCATTCTACACTTTACCAATGAGTATTCAAACGAAGGTTAAGGAACTCATGAAGCAAATGATCACCAACAACGTTGCAATATTTCCTGCAGGTTGGCAAGAAGGAATGAAGAAGAAATTGGTCACCTTAAAAGAAAAGTAGAACATTTGTACACAAAAGCAGATAAATAAAAAACACAACTAGAAAAAAAACATTGTAGAATTTTTAGGAACCTTTTGGCTTGTACTGGGAGGTTACGGAAGTGCTGTTTTAGCAGCCGGATTTTCTAACGCAGGAATTGGATTAGTAGGCGTTTCGCTCGCTTTTGGTTTAACTGTAGTTACAATAGCTTATTCTCTCGGGCATATCTCAGGCGCTCATTTGAATCCTGCCGTTATTATCGGACTATATTTTGGTGGCAGAATATCGGCCAAAGAGATTCTCCCCTATGTTATCTCCCAGATTTTGGGTGCAATTGTAGCTGCAGGTGTTTTATACGTAATTACAACTGGAAAAGGATCTGATATTGGCGATTTTGCTGCAAACGGATACAATCAACATTCTCCCGGAAACTACAGTATGATTGCCGCTATTGTGTGTGAATTTGTTATGACCTTTATGTTTTTACTTATAATACTAGGGGCTACAGATGAAAAAGCCCCAAAAGGATTTGCTGGTTTAGCAATTGGTTTAGCCCTAACATTAATTCACTTAATTAGTATTCCGGTTACAAATACATCTGTAAATCCTGCGAGAAGTATTAGTCAAGCGCTATTTGTTGGAGATTGGGCAATTTCACAGCTTTGGTTGTTTATTATAGTTCCAATTGCTGGAGCTTGCATTGCTGTATTTGTCTATCGCTATTTGAAAACAGAAAAGATTTAACAAAATATTAATTTAAACATTCAAATTACAATAAATTAAATTCTTAAGTTGACTAATATTTAAAACAAAAACGATGGGATATTACAAAGAAATTGATGGCGAGCAATATGATGGCGAACTATTAGAAGCTGCAGAAAAAGCAATTAAAGTTCGTGGTGACGGAAGAATTTCATTAGCTGATGCTCAAGAATTACTTTCAGAAGTGAAAGACGGTGGTTCTTATACTGATACAGAGAAAAAAACGATGGAATATATTCGTGATAATTTCAAATGGACCGAAGAAGCTGACGCTTGGTTTAGAACTGAAATTCGAAAATGGGCAGCTACGAAATAATAAAGATTATTAAAAAGGTAAACAAAATAAAAGGGAAGTTTTAAAAACCCCCCTTTTTATTATCTATACGAAAAAACGTTTTTCTAGTTTTCAGAACTTGTTGATGGTGCTGCAGATTCTGCGCGCTCAGGACGAGGCAACAAAACTTTACGCGATAGTTTCCATTTTTTCGTTTTTGGATCTTTTCCAACCACTTTAAATTTCACTAAATCACCTTCTTTACAAACGTCTTCCATTTTTTCAACTTTATCCCATTGGAATTCAGAAATATGGATCAAACCATCTGTACCAGGAAGAATTTCAACGAAAACACCATACGCTTGTAAGCTTTTGATTTTCCCTTCGTATTCAGCTCCTTCGTCTACAGTTGGAGGGAAAGCAATCATTTTGATACGAGAAAGAGCCGCGTTCATGTCATCCGCATTGTTTGACATAACTTGTACTTTACCTTCACCACTTTCCAATTCTTCAATTGTAATTGTCGTGTTAGTTTCTTTCTGTAATCCTTGGATGATTTTTCCTCCAGGTCCGATAATCGCACCAATCATTTCATTTGGAACAACTAACATCTCAATACGAGGAGTTTGTGGCTTCAATTCTGGTCTTGGAACAGCGATTGTTTCGATAATTTTATCTAAGATATGTAAACGACCTGCACGTGCTTGATCTAACGCTTGCGTTAAAACCTCGTAAGGTAAACCGTCTACTTTAATATCCATTTGACAAGCAGTAATTCCTGCAGCAGTTCCAGTAACTTTGAAATCCATATCACCTAAGTGATCTTCGTCACCTAAGATATCTGAAAGAACCACAAACTTACCTGACTTATCTGTAATCAATCCCATAGCAATACCAGAAACTGGTGCTTTGATTTGAATACCACCATCCATTAAAGCCAATGTACCTGCACAAACAGTTGCCATTGAAGACGAACCATTTGATTCTAAGATATCAGAAACTAAACGAATTGTGTATGGATTGTGCTCAGGTAAAACTGGCTTCAATGCACGTAAAGCAAGATTTCCGTGTCCAATTTCACGACGAGAAGTTCCACGTAATGGTTTAGCTTCACCCGTTGAGAATGGAGGGAAATTGTAATGCAATAAGAATTTGTCTGTACCATGGAAGGTTGCTCCATCAATCAATTGCTCATCCATTTTACCACCAAGGGTTAATGTTGTGATTGATTGCGTTTCACCTCTTGTAAACACTGCAGAACCGTGAACGATTGGTAAGTAATCCACTTCAGCCCAGATTGGACGAATTTCTTCAAACTTACGACCATCCAAACGGATACCTTCGTGTAACATAACGTGACGTACAGCCTTTTTCTTAACATCACCAAAATAGATGGATACAAAACCACTTACTTCTTTCAATTCCTCTTCAGAAAGTGTTGCTTTGAATTCGTCTTTAATAGCGTTAAATTGCTCCGTACGGCTAGCTTTAGAAGGATTACCTGTACGCGCAACAGCCTTACATTTGTCGAAACAAAAATCAGTAACACGTGTGCGAATATCTTCGTTATGCTTTTCGTGCGAATACACTCTTTTTGGAGTTGCAGTAGCCACTTCAGCAGCTAAATCTAATTGTAATTGTACTTGTGCTTGGATAGCTTCGTGACCGATTTTAATTGCAGCAACCATATCAGCTTCAGCAATTTCTTTCATTTCACCTTCCACCATAACGATGTCTTTTTGTGTACCAGCAATCATCATATCCATATCAGAAATTTTCATTTCTTCTACCGTTGGATTGATAATGAATTCGCCATTTACACGACCTACACGTACTTCAGACATTGGACCGTTGAACGGAATGTTTGAAACAGCGATTGCAGCCGATGCAGCTAAACCTGCTAACGTATCTGGCATGTGAATACCATCGTAAGAAAGTAATGTGATCATTACTTGAACCTCAGCATGGTAATCGTCTGGGAAAAGTGGACGCAAAGCGCGGTCTACTAATCTCATGATTAAGATCTCTGTGTCAGAAGGACGAGCCTCACGACGCATGAAAGATCCAGGGAAGCGACCAACTGCTGCAAATTTCTCGCGATAATCTACAGTTAATGGAAGAAAGTCTACACCTTCTTTTGCTTCTTGAGCCGCAACAACTGTTGCAAGCATCATTGTATCGCCCATTCGGAGGACGATTGATCCGTCGGCTTGCTTAGCAAGTTTTCCTGTCTCTAGGGAAATTTTCTTTCCTCCTGTGATGACGGATTTTGTTGTTCCTATATTCATTGTTTGTTTATTTTATTACTATTTTTAAATTTATTTTAACAAATCAATTTCCTCGTTATTTCCTCGCCGCAACATGCTCATTGACAAGAGTCAACTCCGCTTTTGTTTCTCGAAAATGCCTCGAACTTGAATTTTAAAATAAAATTTCACTTTCTATGTGCACTATTTCTGTGCATTACTTCCAATATTTTGGAATTTTTTTAACCAAAAAAGGTACATCGATTTAAAACCGTGTACCTTTTGCAATTCTATTTTGATTTAATCTTAACGACGTAAACCAAGTTCTTTAACGATTGCTCTATAACGAGAAATCTCTTTTCTTTTCAAATAATCTAAAAAAGATCTTCTTTTTCCAACCAAAAGTTGAAGTGAACGTTGCGTTCCGAAATCTTTACGGTTTTTCTTTAAGTGACCTGTAAGGTGTGCGATTCTGTAAGTAAACAAAGCGATTTGTCCTTCTGTTGAACCTGTGTTTTTAGCGTCTCCTCCGTGTTTTGCGAAGATCTCTGCTTTTTTCTCTGGTGCTAAATACATTTTAATATTATTTAAATGATTATCATGTGTGCCACTTTGGCGGTTGCAAAGATAGGTATTTTATCTCTACGTGTAACGTTTTGCTGAAATTAGTTTAGTTCTAGCGCTTTACTTCTTCATCATTTTCAAACTTGCCGAAAGTTTTTCTTTCAACTCGTTACGATCAACGATGTAATCTAAGAAACCATGCTCTAATAAAAATTCAGATGTTTGGAATCCTTCTGGTAAATCACGCCCAATTGTTTCTTTAACTACACGAGGTCCTGCAAAAGCAATCAATGCTTTCGGTTCCGCGATATTAAGATCTCCTAACATGGCAAAAGAAGCCGTAACTCCACCCGTAGTTGGATCCGTTAAGAATGAGATGTACGGCAATTGTTTTTCAGCCAATTGACCAAGTTTACCTGAAACTTTAGCCATTTGCATTAACGAAAACCCAGCTTCCATCATTCTTGCCCCACCAGATTTTGAAATAATCATAAACGGAGCATCCAAGGCCATAGCTTTATCTATTGCACGTGCAATTTTTTCCCCCATTACAGAACCCATAGATCCTCCAACAAAAGCAAAATCCATTGCTGCTACTACAAAGTTTTCACCAGACATTTTTCCATACGCTGTTCGCACGGCATCTGTCAAGCCCGTAGACTTTTGTGTAGCCTTGATTCTATCTGTATATTTTTTGGTGTCTTCAAAATGTAAAGGGTCGCCAGAAGTTAAATTCTCATCCAATTCTGTATATTTTCCGTCATCAAATAATACTTGGAAATATTCCTCCGAACCAACACGCTCGTGGTGCGAACACCTGTCACACACAAAATGTAACTTTGCATATTCTTCTGTTCTAAATAAAGTTTTACAATTAGAACAATTTTTCCATAAACCTTCAGGTGTTTCCGCCTTCTCAGTGGTTGTTGTTGTAATCCCTTCTTTATCTCTTTTAAACCAACTCATGTTTTTTCTATTATATCAATTATCACTAATTAAATCTACTCCCACACAATCCAAAAATTGGTGAGACAATCTAATACTAAAGCGTATTAATGTTATTAAGGTCCCTGAACGCCTGTTCTAACCTAGCATTAAAAGTAAGCTCACCTTCACGCATCCATTTCCTCGGATCGTAATACTTTTTATTTGGCAAATCAGATCCTTCTGGATTTCCAATTTGGGTTTTAAGGTATTCGACATTTTTCACTACATAGTCACGCACCCCTTCCGTAAAAGCAAACTGTAAATCTGTATCTAAATTCATTTTGATGACGCCATAGCCTATTGCTTCTCTAATCTCTTCGATTGTTGAACCTGAACCACCGTGAAAAACAAAATCAACTGGATTAGGTGCAGTATTAAATTTTGCTTGAACGAATTCTTGCGAATTCTTTAAGATTTTTGGCGTTAACTTAACATTACCTGGCTTATAAACACCGTGCACATTTCCAAATGCTGCAGCTATTGTGAAATTCGGGCTAATCTTCATTAACTCCTCATAAGCATAAGCAACTTCAGCTGGTTGCGTGTAAAGTTTAGAGCTATCGACATCAGAATTATCAACACCATCTTCTTCCCCTCCAGTTATCCCTAGTTCAATTTCAAGTGTCATTCCGATTTTTGACATGCGTGCTAAATACTTTTTACACAATTCAATATTTTCTTCAATTGGTTCTTCTGAAAGATCTATCATGTGTGAAGAATACAACGGTTTTCCGTGTAATGCAAAAAACTCTTCTCCAGCAGTCAATAAACCATCAATCCAAGGCAAAAGTTTTTTAGCGCAATGATCTGTATGTAAAATGATAGTCGAACCATAAGCTTCTGCCAACGTATGCACATGCTTTGCACCGGAAACTCCTCCAAGAATAGTTGCTTTTTCATTCTCATTTGATAATGCCTTTCCTGCAAAAAACTGGCATCCACCATTAGAAAACTGTATAATGGCTGGAGCGTTTAGTCGTGCTGCGGTTTCAATAACACCATTAACAGTGCTTGAGCTAGTGACGTTAATTGCGGGCAATGCAAACCCTTTTTCCTTAGCGTATGCAAAAATCGCTTGCACTTCTGATCCTGTTGCTACTCCTGACTTTATGTTATGTGACATTCTATTTACTTAAAATTAATAGGTCGTCAAAGATAAAACTTAATTAGCACATAACCATAAGTAGTCTGCATCAAACGTAACACTTTCTTGAATCTAGATCAATATCCTACTTCCATGTAATACAAACCGTCATTCACATTTACACGAATGAGGCGCTTTGTTTTTACGAGAGGTTTTTGGCTATCTTTTAAATTTGTCTTTTTAGCGTTCGTTACCTGGCTTACCGCCACCCTATCGTTTATGATATTTGTAGCCGGAGCAACATTCGTAACTGTGGTTGCTAAATCTAAGGGAGCTGCAGCACCCGCTGAATTGATTTGATCCATTGCTTCAGCATTCACGCTACCGGCAGCAACAGTTGACTCTAATAATTTATCCAAGGAAACAGTTTTCTTTTTAGCGCTAAACTTATCTTGAATTTTGCTATTCGTTCTACTTGATATCATTGGCTTTTCTGATGCCACAATTTCGGTAACAGGTTTTTCAATTTGCGGTTTCGCAGGACTGGTAATCACTTCTTGCTTCACCTCTTCATTTTTAGCTACTTGATTTTCTGAAAAATCAACATTCACGCGAACCAAAACTAAGGCCAAGCAAGCTGCTGCTCCCCAAAGAATCGGCTGTAAATAAAATGAAGTATTGGTTCTCCATAATGCAATCGACTTCCCTCCTGCACCATACGTTTGAGAAAATTGTCTATCCAATTCTGCTTTTTTAGCCTTCGTTGAACGCACGTCATAAGCACTAAGCACATTACCAGCAACCATTTTTTGCAACGCGTCAAAACCTTGTTCATCTTCAACGCATTGCCCAACATAAGCGCTATCTGAAGCATTAAGCTCAGCATACTTAGTTGTTTTTAATATATTTATTAACCTTGCTTCCATTATCTTGTAAGTTTGGGATCAAATTCTTTTAATACTTCCGCCAGTTGTTTGGTTGCATAAAACAACCGTGATTTTACTGTTCCTTCATTCATGTTCAATACTTCTGCAATTTCCTTCATTGATAAATCTTCAAAATGTCTTAAACAGAATACACTTTTATGTTTTTCATCCATTTCGTTAATCGCTACATCAAAAGCCTCTGCAAAAAAAGCATCACTAACCTCATTTAAGACCGAAACCTTTGAATCGCTCACGTTGAGTGCAAAATCGTACCCTTTAACTATTGGTCTTCGGACTTCGTGCTTTTTATATTCATTTTTACACGTATTACTTGCCACTGAGAACATCCAAGTTTTGAAATTTCGAGAAGTATCAAATAATTCAGTTTTCTTGATCAATTTGGCAAAAAAGTCATGCGCCAAATCTTCTGCTTTTTCAAAGTCATTCCATAACATTTTTCTAAAATATCGTGTCAACATATGCACATACCGTTCGTACAGCTCATCAAAAGCACGCTTATCTCCATTGGTAAATAAATCTACCAATTTCTCATCTGCTTGATCTTTGTATGTAATGCTAAACCAACTCATTCACTATTTTAAATCAAAGGTTTTTTTCAGTTGCTTTATCTTTAGTTGCACTTCTTTCTTCTTTTTATCATTTTTAATTTCATCGTAATAGGTTTCAAGAATGATTAAAGTACTTAAGTAATTTTTTGCGTAAGGTGATAAATTGGTAGTCCCGAGTACTCTTTTATTCATTTTTGACTCCCATAAATATTCCAACATTAACGGTTCTGTGTAAATGGAAGCAAAATTAGTCATCACTAAGCCTGACCAAAGTAATTCTTGCTTACTTGACAGAATATATTCTTTGGGCAAGGTGGATGCTATAAATAATTTTTTATCCTTGTTCAATTCCATCAATCGTTCAAAGTAAAAGGTATCTACTTTCTCATTAAAAAAAGTGGCATTTGACAGTGCCGTATCTGAAAAATGCGACATTGGGATTTTTAAAAGTGATGAATTAATTTTTGCTGAATACTCAGGGTTAATTAAAAAATCTAAACAAACTATTTTAACATCTTGGCGATGCATATTAACCCGTTGATCATACAAAACACTATACGTATCCGAAAAGGCATGTGTTATTAAAACTCCGTCTTGATCCACAGATTCTAAAACGTCGCTCGCAAAATTAACTTGAGACTCGGTTAAATAATTATTAGCTTTTAAGTCTTTCAGCTCACTAATGATCAACGCGTTAGAATCAATTATTACAGCAGCGGCGCAAATCAATGTGTTCAAATTTAGATCCGTGCTATTTTTTTTCAAGCCAATCATTTGTGGTAGCAATTTGCAATTATAGCGCTCTAATATAAATTCGGATTTAACTAATTCACATCTAGATTCATATGTTTGTTCGAATACCGGAACACTATTAAGCTTTTGGTATTTAACGTCAAGTGCTTCCTGATCTGCATCATTCAACGATCTTGAATACGGCGAACTCTTGCTTTTCGAAACTGAACCATTAAACAAGCCAGTTTGAACTTGCTTATTCTGCTTGGTTGACACATCTTTTTTCGAATCAGTTAATTGTAAATCTTTCTCTGTTTCTTCATTCTTACCCTCCACTTCAATTGTAGTGGGAGCATTACTATTTGTTGAAACCGGAAAGCCATTAGAACTAGGCACAGTATTGTTTATTTGAGTAAAACAACTTGAGCCGAAGCATGAGATTAAAGAGGTAATGAAAAAACGTTTCATTTTAATTTAATTTAGAACTCGAACTTATACAACAAAGTAAATCAAAAGTTCAGATAAACTAGCATAAAAACAAAATACCCTAAATTAAGCAGAAGTTTCCTGTGCAAAAAGGAATTTATTAGGACTCACCAAATTCATCTTGACCGCATACAGAACAATACCTGCCGTATTCTTTACACCTAACTTTGCCATCAAATTCTTGCGATGCGTGTTAACCGTATGAGCGCTCAAAAATAAAGCTTCAGCGATTTCTTGATTTGTAGACCCTTCCGCGATCCATTTCGCGATTTCCAATTCTCTTTCAGAAAGAATAATTGGTTCGCATGAAAAATCACCCAAATCTAGGTTGTCAATGTTGATATTAGACTTGCGAATGGTGTTTACAATTTCGCCACAAAAAAATGCATTGCCTGCAAAAGTTTCTTTGACAGCATCCATAATTTCGCCTAAATCACAATCTTTTTTTACACAACTACGCACACCAGCACGCAAGGCATGTATAATACTTTGAGCTGTTGGGTCGTTTGTGATTGAAACTATTTGAATGGAAGGATTAACCTTAAATATTTTAGGGATAATGTCAATTTCAAAACCCTTAGTTGTGTAATCCAGTAAAATAATGTCTGGTGGAAAACATTTGACTTGATCTATCAAATCTTTCCCAGTAGTTGATTCAGCAATAACTTCTATATCAGTTTGCAATTTAAACAGCGTAGTTAACCCTATTCTCACCAACTCATTACTGTCTGCTATTATCAACTTCATTGCCTTCATCTATTTAGAATCATTCTTCGCAAAGATACACACAGAATTCAAATATTCTTCAAGATTTCGATTTTATTATCCATTCTTTTCAACATAATATTTACAAAATAATTTCAAACTACCAGCGCTTAACGATATGAACACAACCGCAATGATAACTACACGTGAGCTTCAAAAAACAGCCTGAACAAAAACGTAACTTCGTAATCTATACAGCTAAGTAAAATGAGGTCATCTACAATAAGTAGCATACATGAGCAACTGCTTAAAAAAGATTTTAAACTCCACAGTTTACTTGAAATCACGAATGCAATTAACAGCAATCAATCTGTTGAACGTATTTGTATGCTTTTCGAATTTATTTTACGCGAACAACTTGGTATCAGTAAATTTATTCTTTACAACAAACAAACGCAATGGAATACTTTATTGAAAATCGGTTTCAAAGGAAAAATAAAAGATCTTGACGTAGAGGCTGACCTTTTCCGGTTTAGAGAGATTACGGTCATCGAAAGTTCACCCATAAAAGCGTTGCATCAATTCGATGTAATTGTTCCCATTCTTCATAAAAAACAAGCCTTAGCCTATTTGCTTATTGCAGGACTAGAAGAACAACGTTTGGATGAAAACGAAACCATGGAATTTATTCAAACCCTGGCGAACATAATTGTTGTAGCTATTGAAAACAAAAGACTGGCCGCATTGAGTATCAAGCAAGAGAAAATGAAAAAAGAGTTGGAACTTGCTGCAGAGTTACAAAAACTACTCTTTCCAGCTGAACTGCCCTCCAATCAGGATATGGACATTTCAGCTAAATATAAATCACATCATGAGGTTGGTGGTGATTACTATGACTTTATTTACCTTGGAGAAAATGAATATGCCATTTGCATAGCTGATGTATCCGGTAAAGGAATTGGGGCCGCAATGTTAATGGCTAACTTTCAAGCCACAATTCGAACGCTCTTCAATTATCAACGTTTTGACCTAGATTTCTTGATCTCTGAATTAAATAATCGCGTAATGGACAATTCTAAAGGCGAGAAGTTTATCACCTTTTTTGTAGCAATATATAATTCCGAAACGCGTAAAATAAATTATGTAAACGCTGGCCACAATCACCCAATTCTCACGAATGGCAAAACAGCTGAATTTCTTGACGACGGTTGTATTGGACTTGGTATGCTACAAGACATTCCTACTTTATCGATTGGCGAAAGAATTCTTGCCCCTAACACCACGTTATGTATGTACACGGATGGCTTGGTTGAACTAAATAATGAGAAGGATGAACAGTTTGAAACCGATCGACTTGTAAAACTAATTCACAACTACTACCCTATTAAGATGGAAGACATGAATAATCTTATCTTTTCTAAATTAGACGAATGGAGAGGAGAACGTGAATTTGAAGACGATACAGCAATTCTAAGTTGCCGATTCTTTTAAAAATTAGACATAAAAAAAAGCCTCGAATAATCAAGGCTTTTTTTTATGTCTATAAGTTTGTTATTACAATTGCACAAATACCGGTGTTAAACTTGGACTCCATTTTGTTGTAAGCACAGGGTTCATTGAATGATATGTCTCATTACATTTTCCACAACCATCAATAACCGTTACTGTGTACGTTACTGTTCCCGCAACCAAATCTTCCTTTACACTTCGGTCAAACCCAACATCACAATTTGTGCGTGTATCCAACCAAATCAAATTATATTTATTGTAATCGATGCTTTTTTTGGTATAGCCACCATCAAAACTAACTTTCGCATCTGCGCCATAATCTCCAGAGTCATCGCAAAAACTTTGAGCTACGGCTGTCCCGGTTGTTGTATAAATTATTACATCTGGAACAATCAGCCCAGAAATAGCATCAGCTGGCGCGTCACATTTTTTAGCACAACTTGAAAAATTAAGTGCCGAACCTATAAGAACAATACTAAGTATTACTTTTTTCATAATCTAAAATTAGTGCTCTAATATAAAATTTTATTTTCAATCATAGACCCCAAATGAACAAACTACCTATTTTTTCTTTCGTAACTCGAAATTTTGACCTAAATACACCTTTCGCACCTGCTCATCTGCCGCTAATTCCTCTGCAGTTCCTTGCTTCAAAATACTTCCTTCAAATAATAAATAAGCACGATCTGTAATACTTAATGTTTCTTGCACATTATGGTCGGTAATAAGAATACCAATATTTCGTTTTCGTAAATCAGAAACAATACTCTGAATATCTTCAACGGCAATTGGATCTACACCAGCGAAGGGTTCATCTAATAAAACAAACTTCGGATCAACGGCTAATGCTCTTGCAATTTCAGTTCGCCGCTTCTCTCCTCCAGACAATCTTCCTCCCATTGTTTTTCTTACGTGTTGAAGACTAAACTCGTTCAGTAAAGTTTCTAAACGACTTTCCCTTTCAGGTTTTGATAATTTTGTCATTTCAAGAATAGACATAATATTATCTTCTACGCTAAGTTTTCGAAATACTGAAACCTCTTGAGGCAAATAACCGATACCCAATTGAGCTCTTTTATACATCGGTAACTTCGTGATTTCTACATCGTCCAAAAAAACTTTACCTTCATCCGGCTTCACTAAGCCAACAATCATATAAAAGGAAGTAGTTTTGCCTGCTCCGTTTGGACCCAATAACCCAACAATTTCTCCTTGGTTCACCTCAACCGTAACTCCTTTAACAACTTGCCTACCTTTGTAGGTTTTTTGAATTGATGTTGTGTATAATTTCATTTTAAAAATTAATTACCATTTTTGCTCTAATTCCTAACGGATTCGCACCTGGATCTAAATGTGTCAATCTCCAAACAAGGTCTACACGGAGTACTTTGAAAATATTATCAATTCCAGTAGCTACTTCCACGTACGGTATGTTACCAAATCGCTTGATTGAAGGTGGCAACAACATTTCATTTAAGTGCCTATCACTGATAGCGCCATAAGCAGATTTTGTCGTGGTGACAAGTCTCCATTTCAACTTTTTGACGAGTGGAATTCTATCAAACAATAACCCATTCCAATAAATTGCTGCGATGCCTTGAACATACTTATCTGATACAAACTCAAAAAAGTTCATTTTATTGAACGCATTTGAATACAAATAAAATGATTGTGAACCTTCATGTACTTTCAAGAAAGGGTATGCTGCTTTTCCGAAAACATAGCCAGCACTTACGTTATACCAGAGTCTACCAAGAATTCCAATGGTTGGATAATGATCTATATTAAATTCGATCTTCTGATAATTGTAGTCTGAACCAAACATCCCTTTAACACCAAAAGTACCTTGAATAGACAAAATTGGAAACTTTACACTCCCTAACGATTTTCTATCAAAGACTCCACTTAAAAACTCTTCATTTTTTCCCCAACGCGCTCTGAAGGTAAACTCTGAAGATTGCAATTTTGTAATTGTATCATATACTAATGTTGTCGGGGCATACTTAATGTAATTTGCCAATCCCAAAGCCCTGTACTCTTTCCATTCATATCCACCAAAAAGGATCAAATCCTTTTTTATATCTTTTTCCATGTTGATTCCGTATTTCTCAACGAAAGTCAATTTATCTAACGGACCAGTTCGTAACAATGTTGTTGAGGCGTTACCTACCGTTGCCAGATTTGACGCTGCTCCGAGTTGCTCAATATCGTAATTGTAATATGCCGTAATCAAACCACGTTTTTTTGGCGTTGCATTGTACCTAATTTGACCACCATATTTAATTGCATCATCTCCAAAACCATAGGCCATTCTAGCAGTAAATTCAATTCGTTTCGAAAACCTATTAGATGTCCTGATAGCCCCTCCTATTCTCAAATTCTCTAAATTATTGTAAGAAATCAAACTTGATAAATTTCCTACTTCAATTTTATTTATCTGATAAAACCCAGTGGTCAGAAGATACGTTAGTGTTTTGATATTCTTAAAAACGGGTAGTGCATTCAAAGAATCAATCATATCTTCGATTCCTTCCTCCTGTTTAGACATAGGAACATGCCTTTTTTCCGCCCAATATTCATCTGATCGATGATCAGAACCCTCTTCAATCTCAACTGTTGCATCCGTTCGGTAAAATGAAGCTGGCTTGGCTTCATTGATTGTGAAATTCTTTCTAGTGGATACTTTTCTTCCAAAAAAACCATACACTTTGGTACTTTCAGTAACTTTTAGATCTACAATCATTTTCTCTTTCACTTGCATCCAAACTTCAGGTTTCACTTGTTCGAAATATTGCTCAATATACCACCCTTGAACGTAGTTAATGTTCGCTCCGGGCGAAATATCAGCATTTATTTGTTTTATAGCATATGTTGTATCGTGAATCCACATATTACCTGTAAACGTTAGGTCACCTGTTCTTTTCGGCTTGAACGATAGTTGATAACAAAATCTATTCCCAATAAACATAGAATCAACTAATACAAACTTGTAAAAAGTACGGGCTTGACTAGATGCTGGACTAATAAATGATTTGCCAAAAAAAGGAATGTAATTATCATACATGTTGATATCCAAATACATTTCACCTAAAAACTGGCCAAACTGTGCATTGTCTACTCCAGCAATTCTAGAAGCACTTACAATTTCTCTTTTTTTCTTAGGATTTTTTTGATAATCATATTGAGAGATGGATTCAGTAAGCATTGCTGGGAGAAAAGTCACACCATCTTCTGTGGAGTCTAGATATTGCATGACCACATCTAAGCTTTTCAATATTTTCTTATCTCCGAACTTTTCACCAATATTATTGATATCTAACTGTAATCTGTTGTAAATTTCATAAGAATATGCGTCTAATTTTTCACGGTTATTTATCCGCTTATTCGCGACCATTCTTTTGTGAATAATGGTAGACAACGGCTCATCTGAGGGACGAATAACCACTACATCCATTTCTTGCACGAAATCTACCATTTGCACATTTATCTCCTGACTCATGTCTTTCTTAATAGCGAATGTAACCGTTTTCATTTCAGGTGCAGAAATACGAATACTATCAGTTGCATAGTAGGTTTCTATTCTAAAATTGCCTAGCGAATCTGGAATTCCAGAAATTTTTGAATTGATGTATCGAATTTTTGCTAATTCGATCGGCAGGCCTGTAGATTTTTCCGTGATTCGGCCAAAAACAACTGTTTGTTGCCCAAAAGTCATGAATGACGATGTAAGTAATAGCAGTAAAAGTATTTGCTTCATTTCTCAAATTTACAAATTATTAGCCACTTCCGCTGCTTTCTTTTTGCGGTAAACTCGTCCGGATACAAAAATCCCCAATTCGTACAATAATAATATTGGGATAGCAACTAAAATTTGAGCCAATGCATCTGGTGGAGTAATAACAGCTGAAAGCACCAACACACCAACGATTGAATGCTTTCTGTATTTTTTAAGAAACATAGGCGTAACTACACCTATTTTAGTCAGTAAGTAAATTACTACTGGTAACAAAAACAATAAACCTGAATAAAAAACAGAGCTCAAAATTGTACTCATGTAAGAGTCGATTGTAAAATTATTTTGAACTTGTGTTGAGATTTGAAAGAAACCAAAGAACTGAACACACATAGGAGCTACAATCAAATATCCAAAGAGTATCCCAGAAAAAAACAAAATACTCACGTAAAATACGATGCCTTTAGAAACGTCTAACTCCGCCTTTTTTAACCCAGGTTTAATAAACCTCCATAACTGATAAAAAACATAAGGAGAAGCTAAGATCAATCCACCTAATATACTGGTACTCATGGCAAATGAGAATTGACCTGACATTTGGGTACTCTGCAATGTAGCCGGAGCGTCTTTCATGACAACTCCAAATAAATTAGAAATGATTTTAAATGTTATGAAGTCTGCCTTTAACATTCTTAAAAAAAGGTTATCAATGACCCATTCTTTAACGAACCACATGCCAAGAGAAAGTGTTGCTATAGCGATTGAGCTACGCACTAAGCGCCATCTTAATTCCTCAAGATGATCCATAAACGTCATTTTCTTTTCTTCTTCCAAGATGGCACAAATGTACGTAATGATTCAAAATAGAAATCCATTAATTCGAGTTATTTTCAAAATTAAGCAGTTAATTTTTACGCATTAACGGTCGTAAAAACCCAATGGACGATATTATTTTGGAAATCGTCTTATTTTTATTATATTCGCTTAACAAACAAAGGGAATGTAGTTTTAGCTACTTACAACATATATGGATTCACAAGAAATAAATGCAGCGCTTCGAAAATACTTTGGTTTTGATTCATTCAAAGGCGAACAAGAAGCAATTATAACAAACGTTTTGAATGGTAATAATTCTTTTGTAATTATGCCTACAGGAGGTGGTAAATCACTTTGTTATCAATTACCTGCTTTACTTTCTGAAGGAACTGCAATCATTGTTTCTCCATTGATTGCATTAATGAAAAATCAAGTGGATGCTATTCGAAACATCAGTAATAACGAGTCGGTCGCTCACTTCTTGAACTCATCATTAAACAAAGGCGAAATAAATCATGTTAAGGAAGATCTTGTTGCTGGAAAGACAAAGTTACTGTATGTTGCTCCAGAATCTTTAACTAAACAAGAAAACATAGATTTTCTAACAAGCCTACCTATATCTTTTTTTGCTATTGATGAGGCACATTGTATCTCTGAATGGGGGCATGATTTTAGGCCTGAATACAGAAGATTAAGAGAAATATTTGAAAAGATATCCGATGTGCCGATCATTGCACTAACCGCTACTGCTACACCTAAAGTTCAACAAGACATCCAAAAGAACCTGAACATGATGGATGCAAAACTTTACAAGTCGTCCTTTGATCGTGACAATTTGTATTATGAGATTCGTCCAAAAAGAGATGTTGAACGTGAAATAATAAAGATAATAAAATCGCGTGCAGGTAAGTCTGGTATTGTTTATTGTTTAAGTCGTAAAAAAGTAGAAGAACTTGCCGAATTAATGCAAATTAACGGAATTAATGCTTTACCATACCACGCAGGTTTAGATGCAAATACCAGGGCAAAACATCAAGATATGTTTTTGATGGAGGAGGCCGAAGTAATTGTGGCTACCATAGCATTTGGAATGGGTATTGATAAACCAGATGTTCGATTCGTTATTCATCATGACATCCCTAAATCTATAGAAAGTTACTACCAGGAAACTGGGCGAGGTGGTCGTGACGGTGGCGTTGGAGAATGTATTTCATTCTACAGCTATAAAGACATAGAAAAACTAGAGAAGTTTTTACAAGGTAAGCCAGTTGCTGAACAAGAGATTGGCAAGCAATTACTGAACGAAATGGTTGCATATACTGAATCTGCTGTTTGTCGAAGAAAATTTATTTTACACTACTTTGGAGAAGAATACAATGAAAACAAGTGCAACGAAATGTGCGACAATTGTAAGCATCCTAAAGAAAAATACGAAGGAAAAGAGGAGGCTCTTGCTGTTTTAAATGCTGTATTCGTGTTGAAAGAGTTACAGAAAGCAAAGCACATTTGTGCATTTGTAGCTGGTAATCTAACGTCTGATATCAAATCCTACAAACATAATGAACTAAAAGGATTTGGCGTAGGAAGTGAAAAGGATGAACAACATTGGAACGGCGTTTTACGTCAATGTTTGGTTTCAGGATTGATAAGTAAAGATATTGAAACCTACGGAATCATCAAAATGACCGAACGTGGTCATGCATTCATTGCCAATCCGCATAGTATTTTATTTGCCAAAGAACATGACTATATATTGGATGAAGATGACTCAATAGTAACCCATGGTGGTAAAGATGCTTTTGATGAGGAGTTTTACCAAATGCTCGTTGAACTAAGAAAGAAGATTTCGAAGCAAAACAACATCCCACCATTTGTTATTTTCCAAGAGCCTTCGTTGAAGGAAATGTGTATGCATTATCCAATAACTTTGGATGAATTAACTAATATCATTGGTGTAGGTCAAGGAAAAGCACAACGTTATGGAAAACCATTCTTAGATTTAATTCAACGTTACGTTGAGGAAAACAACATTGAACGGCCTCAAGATATGGTTGTAAAATCTTTGGTAAATAAGTCAGGATTAAAAGTTCAATTAATTCAAAACATAGATAAGCGATTACCTTTAGAAGACATCGGGAAATCTCAAGGAAAATCATTCAACGAGGTTATTGAAGAGATTGAACATATAGTTTCATCTGGAACCCGCGTAAATATCAATTATTATATTGACGAAGTCTTAGATAAAGAGAATCAAGAAGAAATATATGAATATTTCAACGACGCAGCTACCGACGATTTAACTATTGCTTACCACGAATTGGATGGAGATTATACGGAAGAAGAAATTCGTCTCATGCGTATTAAGTTTATGAGTGAAATGGCTAATTAAAAGCCAAATTTTATAATCCACTTTTACTCACCCTAATCCAACAACTCGTTTCTATTTGTCAACCTTGTTATGAATATTAAGTCAAAAGCATTAGGCATTCTTAGTGAATTATTCGGGTATTCAACGTTTAGAGGACAACAAGAGGAAATTATTCAAACCATATTGTCAAGTCAGGATGTCGTTATTTTAATGCCAACCGGTGGTGGTAAATCGCTATGTTATCAAATTCCCGCGCTATTATCTAACAAGTTAGCGGTAGTGATATGTCCGCTAATTTCTTTAATGAAGGATCAGGTTGACGGACTTAAGTTAAATGGAATAAATGCCGAATATTATAACAGTTCTATGTCTGAAACAGACAGAGCAATGGTTATCGAAAAAGCCGCAAACAACGAACTTAGGTTATTGTACATTTCACCGGAAGCCATAGTTAACTCGGCTGATAGTTGGTTGAATTTGTTAGACATAGGTCTTGTCGCGATAGATGAAGCCCATTGTGTTTCGATGTGGGGTCATGATTTCAGACCAGAATATCATCAAATTAAAAAGCTAAGAGAAATGCTTCCCGCTGCAACATTTGCGGCATTCACAGCAACAGCTGAGTTTTCAACACTCAAAGATATAGACGAGCATTTAGGTTTAATAAACCCTAAACATTTTGTTTCAAGTTTCGATAGACCAAATATTTGGCTATCTGTAAAAGGTGGGATTTCTAAGCGTAAGAAGCTTGATGATATTGAAAGCTTTATTCGTGAAAGGGGAATATCTATTTCAGGTATACTTTATTGTTTATCTAGAAATGATACGGAGCAAATGGCACAGGAGTTGAAGATTCGAGGAATAAATGCTTCATATTATCATGCAGGAATGGAACACAGCGATCGCTTAAGAGTCCAAGACGAATTCATTAACGATGTTGTTCCAATCATTTGCGCAACAACAGCCTTTGGAATGGGGATTGATAAATCTAATGTACGTTGGGTTATTCATAACAGCTTGCCTAAAAATATAGAAAGTTATTACCAAGAATTTGGCAGAGCTGGTCGAGATGGATTGAAAGCAGAAGCAATCTTATATTATAATTACGGTGATGTTTATACCTTATCTGATATAATTTCAAAAGGAACAACTGAAGTAGAGTCGCAACTCGAAAAACTAAACCGCATGGTTCAATTTGCTGAAGCGTCCACCTGTAGAAAAATTCTTTTACTCGCTTATTTTGGTGAATACACACAAAAAGAATGTGGAAAGTGTGATAATTGCCGTAAATCCCAAACCTTAACCAACGCCACAATAATTTACCAAAAAGTATTATCGGCCCTTATTAGATGTAATCAAAACATCACGATAAATACATGTATAGACGTGTTAAAAGGGAGACAAACCGTAGAAATAACACATCAACAATACCACAAGATTAAAACTTTTGGGGTGGGAAAAGAAATCACCTCGGAAGCTTGGCAACATTATATAATCGCACTTAAAAACGTTGGATTATTAAGAACCGATTATAGGGATCATCAAAAACTGAAAATTACAAGCAACGGAACTCAATATCTATCAGAAAAAAAGAAATTACTCCTGCCAATTTTTGAAAAAAAGGGCGCGTCAAAATTAATTGCACAACCTGTTTTATTGCCTACAGCATTAGATCACAATGATATATTATTTAATCGCTTAAAAATACTCCGAAAATCAATTGCTGTTTCCGAAAACAAACCGCCCCACTTAATATTTACTGATAAAACTTTGGAAAAAATATCATCAATTCGACCAAAAGAAATTGAGGCTATTAGATCAATCGAAGGCTTTTCTGAAAACAAAATTCAGCTATTTGGCAAACTACTAATTGCGGAAGTCAAGAGACACAATTAAGGGCCTTCCAAATAATATTGAAGCAAAAACCCTATCCGGAATTTGCAACAACTTATAATTTTTCGATAACTATTCTCTGAATCTCGCCGTTACTTTTTTCAACAGTCAAATAGTAAAGTCCAGCCATCAGACTTGG
>JAYSRU010000243.1:0-8021 GCA_043720875.1 Crocinitomicaceae bacterium | reverse complement strand
TCAATTCCGATTCCTATAAAATAAGACAAACTCATTTTTGCAGGATAAGTGGTTTGAAACTTATCATCCATAACAAATCCACCGTCAAACATCGCCATAGGGTAAAGCCACAATAGCGCATTGATGAACAGGAATAAAGTAAGAAAAACAATAAGAGGGTTTTTGTAAAGCGGAAGTTTGGTTAACATGTTCTACTATAGATTTTTAAAACGTTCTTCAAAATAAACCTTATCGCGGTCAACTAATGCTTCAAAAGCAATTTTAAACGACTTTAGGTCTTCTTTGCTTAATAGATCTGTGCTTAAGGTGTGTTGAATCTCTGTTGGAAAATCAAAATAAATTGTACTTTGTTGAGTTCCCACTTTTTGTAATCCGTTGAGGTAAATAACTTTAGACTCTCTGTCTGCCGCTATGATTGCCTTTTTTGTGATACCCACGCGATACATTCCACGTGTACTAGCTAATGCGAGCAAAACATGCTCGAAAGCGATTACTATCAACACAATAACCATTGGAAATGCGAATGGCGTAGCACGGTAAAAGAAGATGGCAAAAACCAAGAGCATGGCTGCTTCCAACATGAGGTAGAAAACAGATTGAGAACGACGAATTTTTGAGATAGGAGCAGACCAGGTAAACTTATTTTTTTTACTTAATATATAAATCCCCATCCATCGTTTTAGGGCTCTACGTGCACCAATCATTGCTAACAAAGTAGCTAAAACCGTAAATGTTTCCGTTTTATAAGGCAACAGTTGACCTGTTGTGTCCAAGAATTTTATTTGTAAATCGTAGGCAACCCAAGCGGCCACCAATAGCGCAGGTAATATTACCAGCAGCATTAAAATATTGCCTTGTTTGTTCATTTATGATTTGTTAATCTCGATGTATTTGAAAGAGGTAAATACCTTATTCAGCTTTGTTTAACGTGGTTAGTTTCTTTTTCAAGTCTTCCATCTTACGTTTCGAAGCAGCAATTTTATTCTCAACTTCTTTTAAAAGTTCGCTTGCACCTTTTGATTTCGAGAAGAACCCCATATTGTTTTCATATTGGATAACATCTTGTTTCAAGGTATTGATTTGTTGCTGGATGTCGTATTTCTCTTTATCCATCAATTTTCCTGCATTCGGACTACCTTTTAGTGTGTCTATGCGTGCTTGAAACATGATTTTGTCTTTCTCATCACCCTCTAATTTCATTTTTGAATAATGATTGTCGATGGCCGTCTTATAAGCATTGTAGATGTTGTCTTTTTCTTTCATTGGTACTTTACCAATCGCATTGAACGCCGTTGTAAAGTCACGCAAATCTTGCAATAAAGTTTTCTTATCTGCCGCAGGAGTATAGTTCTCGATGGTTTGAATAACGGTTTGTTTCGCTATCAAATTAACTTCGTTTGCCTTGTCTTGATCTTCGAAATGACGTTGTTTTGCATTAAAGAAAGCATCACAATGTCCACGAAACTCTTGCCACAATTTTTGTTCTAAATTTCTACCCGCATTTCCCGAATTTTTCCAATCTTTTTGTAATTGAATGATTTTTTCAGAACTTGCTTTCCAATCTTGAGATTCACGCAATTGTGCTACTTGTTCTATTAATGCTTTTTTCTTCGTTGCAACTTCGTCGCCGACAGCGCGTAACCCATCAAAAAACAGTTTCTTTTTATCGAAAAAGGCGTTACATTCAGAACGAAGTTCTTGCCATAATTGCTCGTTTTCTTCTTTTAAACCAAAACCTATTTTCTTCCATTCTTCTTGCTTTCCAATGATCAATTTTGTTTGATCTTCCCATTCTTTTAGGGTTTCAGAAGTCGCGCTTATAATTTCTTTAACCGAAGCCAAAACTTCTTTTTTCTTCTCGATGTTTACTTTTAATTCAGATCTTTTTTCTTCATAATAATCGTGAATTCTAGCGTATACTGCCTTGCAATTCTCCCAAAAAGAGTCTTTAACTTCAGCCCATTTTTCATTGAAAGTCGGGCCGGTTTCAGACCATTCGTTTTGTAAGTGCTTTATTTTAGACTCCACTTCTTTGATGGAAGAAACCGAAGCAAGATCTTGAATTTTTTGAATGATTTCAAGTTTGTTTTTATGATTTACTTTCAAATCATTTTCTTGTAACATCTTATAAATCTTGATGTTTCCAAAAAACGCTTCGTTGAGTGAATTATATTCTGCTTGAACTTCTTGACGCTTATCACGGATAACATCACCGGCGGCTTTCCAAAGTTCATTAATCTCATTTTTTCGTGTAAACGCTGCGCCTACATTTTCTTCGTTTTGAATCAAGTCTCTCAAAGAAGCAAGTAAAGCTCTTTTTGTAGTTAATGCAACAATTTCTTGTGCATGAAGCGCATCAACCACAGCCTTATATCGCTCTCTTATATCTCCAAAAATCTCATAAAATTGATCTTTGATAAGGTCAACCGTTTTTTCAACCGTAACTTCAATTGTTTCTTCCGTTTCATTTAACGCCTGCAACTCATCTTTTGCCTTGCGTTCAATTTCTTGATTAAATTCTTCGAATTTTGATTTCAGTTCTTTCGCTTCGCGGTAAGCTGTTAGGATATCTTCTTGTTTGCTTAAGGACTCTAATTCGAGTACAAATTCACTTTTTTGCATATTGCGTTGTGTGCTATTAAGAAAAGCGACAATTGGTTTTCTTAATCAGTTTATAATTATAATTAATTGAAGCTTGACAATGCTTTAAGTTGTGCAATGCGTTCTTCAACTTCATTTGGCTTAACCGTGAGTAAGCGCTCTGTACCGAATTTTTCACAACAGAATGATGCCATTGCAGAACCAGCAACTACGGCCTTTTTCATATTTGCGAAACTCAAATCGTCAGTACTCGACAAATAACCCATTAGGCCGCCAGCAAATGTATCTCCAGCTCCGGTTGGATCAAAAACTTCTTCCAAGGGTAAGGCAGGAGCAAAGAATGTTTCTTCATTGTGAAACAAGAGCGCCCCGTGTTCACCTTTTTTAATAATTACATATTTTGGACCCATGTCAGCAATAGCTCTCGCTGCCTTTACCAAGGCATACTCTTTCGTTAATTGGCGTGCTTCTTCATCGTTTACGATTAAAAGATCAACCATGCCGATTGTTTTTTTCAATTCATCCATTGCGATGTCCATCCAAAAGTTCATGGTGTCCATGGCAACTAATTTTGGTCGCTTTTCAAGTCGGTCGATAACGGTTGCCTGCACTTGTGGACTCAAGTTGCCCAACATTAAATAGTCGGATCCTTGGTAACTTGCAGGAATAATCGGATCGAAATCACCAAGAACGTTTAGTTCAGTAACCAACGTATCTCTAGAATTCATGTCGTTATGGTATCTACCGCTCCAAAAGAAAGTTTTACCCCCCTTAATGATCTGTAGACCTTCAACATCAATACCTTTTCTTTTCAGTGTATCAATCATTTCAGTAGGAAAATCGTCTCCTACGACAGCAACGATTTTCTGATTTTTTTGGAAAAAAGAGGCAGAAAGTGAAATATATGTACCGGCTCCGCCAATAATTTTATCTGTTTTACCAAAAGGTGTCTCAATAGCATCAAAGGCTACAGACCCGACTGTAATTAAACTCATTCGTGTTTGTTTTTATTTTATCCAACAAAGATAATCAACTCTGCTGAATTTTGGACTGAATTTGAAATTAAGAAATACGCACTAAATTGCGTAAATTAAGCGCTAAATTTTGGACAAAAAAAAACGACCAACTACTGTTGATCGTTTTGAATAGTTAATTTGATTTATTTTACAAATGGATGGTTGGATTTACCCGTTTTTGATTGTACAGTCAGGTTATATGTACCAGCGCTTAAGTTACCTGTTTCCAAGTAAACAATGTTTTTACCGCTTACCGCGTTGATCTTATGTGCCTGAATCATTTTACCAGTAGCATCAATAATCGACACCAACATCTCTTGATTTTCTGGAACCTCAAACGTACAATTCAACTCAGTTGTCGTAGGATTTGGAGAAAGTTGTACGCTTGAATTGATCGCTGACATTTCTTCCAGATCAACTAAAACAATTTCGTTGGAGGACGTTCCTTGGTAAATATTGATATCGTCTAAGAAAATATTGTTTCCGTTGTCTGAATCAAAAATGAATTTAAACCTAAAGTTGTCTAAATAATACAAACTAAGAAGATTAGTAACATGGGCCGTTACCCAATCTGCCGCCACAGGAACATATGTAGTTGTTTGTGTTAAAGCACTTAGCGCAGAACCGGATAAAGTTCTACGGGTATTCCATGTACCATTTCCACAATTTGTATTGATCGCAACACGAAGACGTTCGCTATCACCCGTGGTCCTTTTCTTGTAAGCGTAGCGAAATGAAAGTGTTATAGTTTCAGTGGGTTGAAGTATGGATAAATCCAATGGTCCTGAAACCAATTCATCAGAAAAATTTCCATTTTGTCCGAAATTTCCTAAACGAACAGACTTTAAACCAGAACGCGCCGCTAATGTTGAAATATTCCAAGCTGCAGCTCCGGAATTATTATTCACATACCAATTATTATTGTCGGGAAAAGTACCATAAGACTCAAACCCTTCAAAATATGGAATTGGGGAAGCGTCTGGAGATATAACGGTGATGTAATTCGTTTTTGTTTCAATGTCGCTTCCAACTCCGTCACCAGAAGTTAAGGTAACTGAATAAATTCCTGGTGTTGAATAGACTACTATTGGGTTTTGTATGTTTGAAGAACTAATGTCTCCCCCGGTAAATGCCCAAGTCCATGTTGTGGGTCCGGTAAAACTGTAATCAGTATACTGAACAGCATCACCTACACACGCAACCGTTTTATTTGATGAAAAGTCAGCTTTACAAAAGGTTACCGCATTGTTAACTCCGGTTGTAATTAGGTTACTATTAGCGACCACTCCTTGCAAATTTGTTGTGGTCGTTAATGAATTGAGGATAATATTTTTTTGCCCAAGAGAAAACATGTTTTGACAACCACCATCGTAGCTCATGTAGTTTTCAATTTGATCTAGCACGTCAAAACCGAAATCGTCATTTACCGGAACATCTGTACAGGTGTTTTGACTAGCACTACAGTTAAACGTTGCAACATCACTTGGAGGTGTATCGCAGGCATAATCACCATTGTTTGAGCAATTATCAGAATGGCAACCACTAGCACCACCACCAAAACCAGAGTCAAACGTGTGACTTAAACCCAAGGTATGTCCCATTTCATGTGTTAATGTTCTACCTCCATCAACTGCCGAACCAATAGTACCCATTCGGTCGGCACGTATAAGGATGCCATAATTATTACCATTTGGGAAATAGGGCAAATAAGCATATCCAAGAACGATTCCTGCTGAACCACTGCTGTTGATGCTATTTACCACCCAAATATTGAGATATTTGTTTACAGGCCAAGCGCTTAAACCACCGTTAGCGCTACTTTTGCACTCATCTTCAGCGTTATATGTAAGACCGGGCGCGCTTTTCCGCTCAATACCATTCGTACAGTTACCATTTGGATCCAATTTCGCCAATATGAACGTAATACCAACATTAGCCGAGACAGGTTTAAATGGAGCCGAAGACGTGTTTCGTGTGTTGGCTGTATCTAAATTTACTCGATTATAGTCTCGGTTCAAAACATCTAAGGCACTTTGCACCTGAGCATCTGAAATATTACCAACTCCATTATCGTGTATGATATGCACAACAACAGGAATAGTGTATTGCGATTTGGCATGAATGGTAGGCTGCGCAGCTTGCGAAGCGAGTTCATGTAAGTGATTGCGCAAAGAAGGATCTAAGGCAATGGCTTGATTGATTTTTTCAGTTGTACCGCACCAATTTTCTTGAGCGTTGATGAACTGGGGTAATAATATAAGGCATACAGTAATTATTCTCATCATAAATTTATTTTAGCGAGGGGAAGGTACAAAATAGATTAATGAAAAGAGACACACAGAATTACCAACGGTGGTAATTATAGTATTAACGGTAGTAATTGTAAAGCGGTGTTTTCGAAATCTAACGAATTGTTAAATTTATTGAGCCACCCAAAGACTTGGATTTAGTTTAATCGCTTCGCCAGCTACAACTTTATGAATTTCAAAGTGAACGATGGAAACACCGTCATCATCAATCAACACTCCAATGGTTTGCTTCGTTTTTACTTTGGAGCCTTTACTCACGGAAACAGAGGCTAAATTACTATAGACGGTTCGGTAATTTCCATGTTTTATGATGATCACTTTTCCCGCTCCGGGTATTTCAAAAATGGTTGTAACCTCACCTTCTAATACACTGCGTACACTAGCCCCTTTCTGGGCAGAAATATCAATCCCATTATTATTGGTGTAAACATTTGGAAGGGTTGGGTGTAAATGCTTGCCATACCCTTCGGTTATACTTCCAGATTCTACAGGCCACGGAATTTTTCCTCGATTATTTTCGAAATTAACTCCTTGTGGACTAGATTCTTTCACCACCATTGTGTTTTCGGCTTTAACTTCTTTTATTGCAACCTCCTTAACGGTGGGATCCTTACTTGTGGTTTTCGTGATTTTAGGATCTTTTTTGGTTGTTTTAATGGTTTTGTTTTCGGCCAACAATTCTGCGGCCAGTTCTTTGTCAATTGCTTTCTTGATTTGTTGTTTTAATAAGGCGCGTTTTTTTTCATCCGCCTTTAATAGAGCCGTTATTTTAACTTCGTCACTTTTTAGCTTCTTTAATGTGAGGGCTCTTTTTTTCTGATCGACTTCAATTTCTTGTTTTTCCGCAATTTTAGCTACCGCAAGCTCTTCGTTTTCATTTTTCTCTGTCTTGATTCCAGAAATTTCTGTGTGAATAAGCTTTTTGTTTTGCTTTATTAATTGGAACTGCGATTGTTGTAAATGGTGCAATTTTTTTAAATACGCGATGCGTCTTTTGGCTTCAAAAAAATCTGTGCTCGAGAAGACATACATCCAGTTCCCATATTTGCTGCGGTGTTTATAAGCATATTTTAGTAGCTTTTTAAACTTTTCTTTAAGCCGGGTTTGTCTTTCTGAAAGTCTATCGATTTCTCTGCTGCGTTGGTCAATTTTTAATTCTGCAACACGAATTTGATTGTCAACATTTTCAATTATTGCATTTCTAGTTTCTAATTGCGTTTCGAGCAACTGTAGCTGCTGAAACGTAGATTTTGTAGTTGCTTTATTTTGGGAAAGCAAAGATTTTTGATTCGTGATGGATTGCTCTAAATTTTCTTTTTCACGTTTTAACTTGTCACTTTGTTTCTGAGAAAAAATAGCGCAACTTATAAGTAAGAACGAAAGCGTGGCTCTAAACGAAAGGTTATTTACACTTACCATATTCTTCTGGAATTACGAGTTCAAGGATTTGCTTTTCAATCACGTCTATTTTATTGTAATTCAACAATATAACCATTTTATTGCGTGGTGTCAAAACGGTTAACTCCACTTCATCCGGATAATTGTGCCCTTCAACCAACTGCATGGAATTGTAGTTCACCAAAACATTTGTTGTATCACTTGGGCTATCGATTATCATTTTTTTCATTCCTTTAGCATCATCTGTTAGAAAGTATTTGAAAATAAGTTCTTCTTGATTTTTTCGATCGCTTCTTCTTATGTCTCGCTTTTTGTGTGAAGATATAATGTAGTTGTATGGATCCGTTACATGATGATACTTTTGGGTACTATCAAAAGCAAACGGCAATCCCAACAACAACTCTTCAACATTGACATATTCGAAGGCAACGCCAAAATTATCTTTTAGGTAGCTTAATTTTTCCTTAGAATAACATTTTTCTCTTTTATCAACAATGGTTAACGAGTCTTTAGTGAGAATTGAATTATAAATTGGAATGGTTGCAAAACTAATCAATGCGCTAAACGCGCTGTCTTTTACCATGCGAATTGATGTTTTGAAAGACACGTGAAGGGTAGTGTCGTCATATTTACAACTGATCTTTGAATAAAAATATTTCGGCTTGTAGCTAGCTAAACTGTCTAAAACATAAACAAG
>JAYSRU010000242.1:0-24657 GCA_043720875.1 Crocinitomicaceae bacterium | reverse complement strand
TTGGATAATTTTTTTATATGGGGTTTCAAAAAACAGCTTGTGTTTTCTGATTCAAAAGTCACTTTTTAAGAGTGGCTTTTTTGTTTTCCTAGTAGTTTTTGTATTCCTCTTTTTATGTTGGTTTTTGTACCGCTTAATCGTAAAGAAAGACTTGAAGAACAACAAAGAAACACTTAAAGTAAGTTTCTTTTTCTTTGGTGTTTGGATGTTGTTCTATTTATTATTGTCCTAAATTCGTTGTAAAAAACTAGGAGTAACATGGAAAAACATAACCCGTATTGCACATTCGTAGCACAGTTAACTGACAATCAAAATGTGCATAAAATTTACCACGATACCGCATACGGCTTTCCAATAAATGAGGACAATGAGTTGTTTGAACGCCTTGTTTTGGAAATAAATCAAGCGGGCTTAAGTTGGAATACGATTCTAAACAAACAGCAAAATTTTAAGAATGCGTTCCATCACTTCGAAATAGCGACAATTGCCAACTACAAAGAAGAAGATAGAACGCGTTTGTTGAACGATGCAGGAATTATTCGAAACCGCTTAAAAGTTGATGCAGTGATTCATAATGCCAATGTCATTTTAGAACTAAAAGTAAGTCACGGTTCGTTCAAAAATTGGTTGGATACGCATCATCCCAAAACAAAACAAGAGTGGGTGAAGTTGTTTAAAAAAACCTTCAAATTTACGGGCGGTGAAATCGTGAATGAGTTTTTGATGAGCACAGGATATTTGCACGGTGCACATTCAGAAAATTGCCCGGTGTATGCGCTCGTGCAAAAGGAGAATGTGGAGTAACAGGTGTCAATTCAATTATTTAACTTACTTTTACGAATGACTAAACTATACATAAGCTTCGCTTTACTACTTTCTTTTCAAGCGTTTTCACAAGCCCCAACGGTTAGTGTTGTGCCTGCCGTTGCTCCGGCTCCAATTGTAACTGATACGGTTAAAAAGAAAAATTTCGAAATAAGTTTTGGAAGTACCATGTTGTTCATATCGGATAGTAAAATTGCAGATATACATGCAAAATCCTCCGTTGTTCTTCCCACTTCCGCAGTATTGTTTTTGGCTGAGTTTCGACCGGATAAAATCATGAGAATTCCAGTGTTTTTCAATTTGGCCAAAGAATCTAAGCAATTTATTGTGGAGGGGGTTTTAACGAACGAAAAAGCATCACCAACCTTAGGTGCAGGATTGATGTTCAAAGCATTTCAAATTAAGGTCGATAAAAAGTCAAAAATAGAATTTGAAGCAGGACCTATGACAAGTATTTTATTCGATTCTAAGAAGTCGATACGAATGGTTCCAATACTCGCAGCACGTTTTAAGATATTGCGCGGAGAAAACTTTATCATGTATATTGGAGCAAGTTATTCCATTGGCATTAACGCATTCGGTTTGTTATACGGTACGGGAACGAGTTTTTAAGTTAGCTTCTATTTTAATCGAACATTTCCTGAAGTAATCATTTTTAGTGTGGTAGAATCGCCAACAGTTAAGGTTCCTATGGTTTTTTTGTTGTTTAATTTGAAAAACACGTTGTAACTATCCTTTTTTAGTGAACCAAGATTGATAGTCACTTTTGCTGCCTGAATTACCGTTAGCGCAAGATCTCCAATTTTTACTTTTTTATAATGGATGTGAATGTCATTTTTTTTAATCTTCAATGCGTAAGTAATCGAATAGGCAAAATTGTAAAGATTTTCAGTTTCACTTTTTATGAATATTTCATCACCTTTAACTTCGCTTGAAACCAAAATAGTTGAGTCTATTTTTTCTAAGGAGTATTCTTTTTTACAAGAAGAAAACATTAAAAGCAAAGAAATAAAACCTACGATAGTTTTCATGCTGACTAAAACGTCAAGGAATTAAGAAAATTGCTTTAAACAATGAGCAAACCATTGTCTCTCAATTGCGCGAGGGTATAGCCATTCCAAAATGCATCAAAATCGGCTAGTTTAGCTTCGGCGTAACTCGTTTTGACTGCTTCCAATTGTAGCGCATCTTTATTCTTACTATTAATTTTGGGCAGGAGTTCAAAAATCCAATTACCTAATGGTGCTGCTACTTCAATTTCTATGTCATCCTTTTTGGTGGAGAAACAGAGTACCGTTTTTGAAATTGGTTTTCCTTTCTTTACTTTTCCGATGAATTTTAGGGTAGGCAATGTTCCTGTCCAAATTACTTTTGAATGCGATTTTATGGCAAAATCTTCAGAAATATCAATCGACCGTTCTATCAATGTTCTTGGAATGGTCGTTTTTGGAACTTTAAAATCAAACCATTGCTGTAACGGAATATCGAAACCGATTCCATGCATGTAGTTGAATAACGATTTTTTCAATCCTTCACTAAAAGCATCATGGTCGCAACCGTTTGGATCCGTGTGATGGAGATCATTGTTGGCAAAGGTTCCGGTAGAAAGATCTGTCCGAATTACATTATATTTTTTAGCATCCAATCCTACCGGACTGTGGGCTGTCATAGCGAATTGATGCCAAAACCCAGACTGAATGGCTCCGTTTTCAATTAATTGTCGCACAGTTTCTAACGAATCAATTGTTTCTTGTGCCGTTTGCGTTGGAAAACCGTACATCAGATAGGCATGTACCATAATTCCAGATTGCGTAAAGTTATCGGCAACCTTAGCAACTTGAGCAACGGTGACTCCTTTTTCTATCAATTGCAAAATACGATCTGATGCAACTTCAAGTCCACCAGAGATTGCAATGCAGCCAGAGATGGATAGTAATTTGCAGAGGTCATAGGTAAAACTTTTTTCAAAACGAATGTTTGTCCACCATACAACGGTTAAATCTCTACGTATTATTTCTAGGGCAAGTTCACGCATTAATGCTGGAGGCGCAGCTTCGTCCACAAAATGAAATCCATTGTTACCGGTTTGTAAAATAATTTCTTCGATGCGATCCACCAATACTTTGGCAGTTGTGGCTTCGTATACTTTAATATAATCTAATGAAATATCGCAAAACGTACACTTGCCCCAATAGCAACCATGGGCCAAGGTCAATTTATTCCATCTTCCATCGTTCCATAAACGGTGCATAGGATTAGCAATTTCAATTACAGACAAGTATTTATCTAAGAGTAAATCAGCATAATCCGGCGTGCCTACGTCTTTTTGTTTAAAGTCGGACATTTCTGAGTTGTTCAAATAAACAACTGCTCCGTTGATGAGGGTAAAGGTTCGTTTTAAGTTGGTGATTTCTCGTTTCCCTTCGAGGTGTTGTATAATGTTTAATACAGGCGCTTCCCCATCATCTAGGGTGATGTAATCGAAAAACTCAAATACCCTTGGATCGGAAACGGAGCGTAATTCGGTATTGGCATATCCTCCGCCAAGCATTACTTTGATTGTTGGATGATTAATTTTAAGCCATTGTCCACATTTGAAAGCGCTGTACAAATTACCAGGAAACGGCGCCGATATAGCCACCAAGGTTGGGTTTTCTTCTGCGATACGTTGTGCTAATAACTCAAGTAAAACCTTATCAATATAGGTGTTTTCTGAATTTAGCGCAGTGTTTAACTCATCAAAAGTTGAAGCAGATCTACCTAGTCGCTCGGCATACCTACTAAAACCAAAATGGGGATCAATTGCCTCAATAATTAAATCTGAAATATCTTCCAAGTAGAGTGTGGCGATATGTCTTGCTTTATCACGAATTCCCATCGTGCCAAAAGCCCATTCCAAGTCTTCTAATTGCTCAAATCTTGATGCTTCTGGCAGGTAATTTCTTTCACCAATAAAATGCGCAATAGTTGGGTTTTTATCATGTAGAAACGAAATAACTGTATCAATTGAATTTATATAATCGCTTTTTAGGCGAATAATGCGTTGACAATTCTCAGAAAGTGTTTTATTTTCAAGTTCTATTTGCTCAAATATTTCTGTTAATCCGTTGCGAGAAAATAGGGCTAAAATTACTTCAAGGCCAAAATCAACTTGAAACGATGAAATATCCTGAGTGTTCAAAAAACCTTTTAAATATGCTGTTGCAGGATAGGGAGTATTTAACTGGGTAAATGGAGGGGTAATGAAAAATACTTTTTGTTGCAAAATATAAGATTTGAGGTCAAATATCGAAAATTAAATAGAATTTAGGAATGAAATAAGTAGAAACAAAAAATGGAGACCAAATTGATCTCCATTTTCAAACTTAATATATTGAATTAGATTACGAAGCTTTCTTTGCAGAACAACATCCTTTTCCTTCTTCTTTCGAACAACCTTTTTTCTCAGCTGCCTTCTTGTTTCTTTTCTTTGTTTTCTTTGTGTCGTCTTTTTTGTCGTCAAATTTAACAACTTTAACACCGTTTGTTGCAGCGTTTACAGCTGTAGACAATGAACCTGTAGCGATTACTAACGCTAATGCAAAAACTATCTTTTTCATATTCTTTCGTTTTAAATGATATTCAAATGTACACATTAATATTAAAGTGTACCAATTTTGGTAAGCTTACCTTGCACAATATCGCCAATTTTAACATTAATTTTAGAATCGAGTGGTAGCAACAGGTCAATACGCGAACCAAATTTGATAAATCCGAACTCTTCTCCTGCAGCAACTGTTTGACCTTCGCGGGCATAGTAACAAATTCTTCTAGCCACTGCGCCAGCAATTTGACGAAAGAGTATAGATTTACCTTCCGGATGCTCCACAACAAAAGTGCTACGTTCATTATCTGTGCTGCTTTTTGGGTGCCAAGCTACCAAAAACAAACCTTTATGGTATTTCACATATTTCACAATTCCTTTGATAGGGTTATAATTTGCGTGTACGTTTAGCGGTGACATGAAGATTGAAATTTGAATTCTTTTTTCGTTGAAGTACTCAGACTCCATAACTTCTTCAATTACTACAACTTTTCCATCCGCAGGACAAATAATATCCAAATTGTCGGCGACACACGTTCGATTTGGAATTCTAAAAAATTGGATCACTAAGTAAAGCATCACAATAATGCCGATTTGAAGCAATAGCCAAATGAGGTAAACGTTTGGAAATGATTTGAATAAAAAATAGTTTCCAGTTGTTAAAATAGCTGCAATTGTTAATGCTATGATAATAATTAAAGTACCTTCTCTGTGTAATTTCATAAGCTTAGAATAATATAAAAAATGATAATGTTAAAATGGATGTAAACAACATGGCGTCGATGCGATCTAAAATTCCGCCATGACCAGGTAAGATAGTGCCTGAATCTTTAACTCCTGCAATTCGTTTTAAACGAGATTCGAATAAATCTCCAGCAGTGGATAGTACCGAAATACTAACGGAAAATAAGACAACTTTTATGATTCCTGTGCTTGTGAAAGGAATCAACTTATGAAAGGAATAATAAAAGCACAAAGCACAAATGATAACTATTAACTGTCCTCCAATATAACCTTCCCATGTTTTTTTTGGGGATATTAAAGGAAACATTTTATGCTTTCCAAATAGTCTCCCAAAAATATAGGCAAACGAGTCATTGATATACGTGCTACAAAAAATCAGGAATAATAAATAGGGTAGAGGATTGAATGTGGATCCGTTAAAAGCATAGAGCCAAGCTAATGAACATAATGGTAATGTGATGTAAGCAAAACAAGTGAATACTGGGTATTTATACAATTTACTGCTTCTGTTTCCAAAAAATGCAAGCAGCAAAAGAGTTGTAATTGCACTAAAATTTAGCGCAATAATGCTCCAAAGGAAATACTGAGAATTTTGAATCAACAAAGATTTTATAAAAGGATGATCTTGATGTACCATTTCTGGCGCTACTGAATAGATTACGGTTGGTGTAAATAGCAATAATCCAATGAAAATGGAGATGAACGGTTTACTGGAAACAGACTTCGCAGCACTTGCTAAGCGATGAAATTCAAATGTACCAACAACGAAAAATATCAACAGGGTTAGGATGAAGTAGTGGCTTTGGTTTTCATTATCAAAATACAAAGGCACAAAGACGAAGGCTAAAAATACAATTCCAAAAACAATTCTTTTTACCAATTCATTCATACTGCAAATGTAAGGTTAAGTTTTAAGTTTTTGTGAATTTGAAGCAGGAGATAAACTTGATTTTTCAACAATTATAGTGAACTAACTGAAGATTACATTTCGCTGTGAAACAAAAAATCCGACTATCGGTTAACAGTCGGACTTACTTCATTCAAAATAGTTAATTAATCAGCGTTTTCATCTTTCACTGAATCGTCAGAATTAGTTGGCTTGAACTCTTTCTCAAAAGATTCATCCTTAGTAACTTCAGCATCAGTTGTTGAAGTAGGTTCTTCAATAATCCCTTCTACCGTAACAAATTCATCATCTTTGTGTTGATTCGCGCTAGCAATCTCCGATGAGTGATCCAATTCACTTGGAGCCCATTGTCTTTCACCAAAAATCACTTCCAAATCTTCTTTAAAGATCACTTCAGCTTCCAGTAATTTGTCGGCTAACGAAGTAAGTTTTTCTTTGTTTTGAGTTAAAATAGCGATTGCACGTTGGTATTGTTGTTCAATCATTTGTTGCACTTCAATATCAATCAACCTAGCCGTTTCTTCAGAATACGGTTTAGTAAATGATTGATTTCCTTGTGAATCATAATAAGAAATGTTTCCAATTTTTTCATTTAATCCGTAAAGTGAAATCATCGCATATGCTTGTTTAGTCACTTTTTCTAAATCACTTAAAGCACCTGTGGAAATCTTTCCAAACTCAACAAATTCTGCGGCACGACCACCTAAAGCTGAACACATTTCATCCAACAATTGTTCTGTTGTTGTAATGCTTCTTTCCTCTGGTAAATACCACGCAGCACCAAGACTTTGACCTCTAGGTACAATTGTCACCTTAACTAAAGGATGAGCAAATTCTAATAACCAAGAAATAGTAGCATGTCCTGCTTCGTGAAAAGCAATAGAACGTTTTTCTTGTTTCGTGATAATCTTATTTTTCTTTTCAAGTCCACCAACGATACGATCTACAGCATCCAAGAAATCTTGTTTTTCAACAGCTGTTTTGTTCTTACGTGCAGCAATCAAGGCAGCTTCGTTACACAAGTTAGCAATGTCTGCACCTGAGAATCCAGGGGTTTGCTTTGACAAGAAATCAATATCCATTGCTGCGTCAAGTTTCAACGGCTTTAAATGCACTTGAAAAATTTCTTTTCTTTCATTAATATCAGGCATATCCGCATAGATCTGACGGTCAAAACGACCTGCACGCATTAATGCAGCATCTAATACATCAGCTCTGTTGGTTGCTGCAAGAATAATAACTCCTGAATTTGTACCAAAACCGTCCATTTCTGTAAGTAGTTGATTCAGTGTATTTTCACGCTCATCGTTGGATCCCATACCATTGTTTTTACCACGGGCACGACCAATTGCATCGATTTCGTCAATAAAGATAATAGAAGGTGCTTTTTCTTTAGCTTGCTTGAATAAATCACGCACTCTTGATGCTCCAACTCCCACAAACATTTCAACGAAATCTGAACCTGAAAGTGAGAAGAATGGAACCTTAGCTTCACCTGCAACGGCTTTGGCTAATAATGTTTTACCTGTACCCGGAGGACCAACTAATAATGCACCTTTAGGGATTTTTGCCCCAAGGTCTGTATATTTTTTAGGGTGCTTTAAGAAATCTACAATTTCTTGTATCTCTTCTTTCGCTCCTTGTAAACCAGCAACATCTTTAAACGTAATGTTAGTAGATTTTCCTTTGTCGTAAACTTGTGCACGTGATTTTCCAATATTGAAAATTTGGCTTCCGCCACCACCGCCGCCGCCCATTTTGCGCATTATGAACATCCAAATGATTACGATAATTGCAATAGGGAGTAAGAATCCAACGATTGAATTGAAATAATTCACTTCCTCTTTGGCTAAATACCGAATATCTGTTGCTTTAGGATTACGTAATTTTCTGTTTTCGTTCACCTCTTTTAAACGCGTTTCGAAATTTCCAGCGTCAATAACTTTAACTGAAAAAATTGGGTGTCTAGATGATGTTCTAGCTTTATTTGCTAAAGCAGTAGCAATTTCTTGAAACTCAGTATCTTTACTTCCTAGAAGAGACTTTTCACCTTTTTCAGTTAATTGAAAATCAACGCGACTAGAATTAATTAAGACAACATTACTAACATAGCTTGAATCAGCAAGTCTGTAGAACGTGTCTGAATATTTTAATTCTTGACTGGCGGAAGTATTGCTTAAAAAATGCATTGCCAATAGTAAACCAGCAATACCAAAATAAACCCACATGAAATTCATGGAGCTTTTCTTTTTATTATCGTTTTCTGACATAGTTGTAAGGAGCTAAAAATTAGTTTAAATTCGGAACATCTGTACGGATACCATCCGCCCAAAGATCTTCTAAATCAAAGAAAGAACGAACATCACGGTAGAATACATGCGCAACAACGCTCACATAATCAACCAATACCCATTCTGATGCAGTTTTTCCTTCTTGATGCCATGGACGTTCTTGTAGTTCTTGACGCGTATGACGCACAACACTATTAACGATACCATCTACCTGAGTTGTAGATTCACCGCTACAAATTACGAAAAAGTCGCACACTGCATTTGTTACGTTTCTAAGGTCAAGTACAGTGATGTCTTGTGCCTTTATTTCTTGCATTCCTTCAACAATTGCGTTGCAAAGTGTTTGAGAATCGATTTCTGGAGTTACTTTATACATTCTTTTTCGTGATATTCTTACAAATCTATATATTTTTGACCGATTCTTATCTATTTTTTCACTCTTATTGGCTTTTTGAATTATGCGCTTTTCAAATAAAATAATATTTCTCGATGCTGTAGATTCCACCAACAATTATGCAGCCAATCTAATAAAGGCAGAGAATGTCATTCACGGTACTGCTATTTTGGCAGAAAATCAATTTAAAGGCAAAGGTCAGCGCGGAAATGAATGGAAAACGGTTGCTGGAAAAAACTTAACCTGTAGCATAGTTTTAAAGCCGATGAATTTAAAAGTTAATGATCAAGCGCTTTTATCAATCGTTACATCTCTTGGAATTATTGACCTGTTAGAGAAAGAAGGAATACAGGCTCAAATCAAATGGCCAAATGACATTTACGTTGAAGGAAAAAAAATTGCAGGTATATTAATTGAAAACATGTTGAAATCTGATCGTATTGAATATTCGATACTTGGAATTGGAATAAACGTGAATCAAACGGAAGATTTGTTAGCCGCTGCGAATAGCTTAAAAACGATTGCGCAGAAAGAGTTTGACCTCACAAACCTAATGTTAGGATTAATGAATAGCATAGAACAAAAATTTATGCAATTAGAATTGGGTAGTATAGATTACTTAATGAATTCCTATTATTTAAAGCTCATGCACTTTCAAAAAAATCAGAAGTACGAAATTTCAGAAGGAATTATTGAGGCTAGAATTGTGGCTGTACTTAATGATGGAAAGCTCAAGTTAGAACTCACTTCAGGCGAAGAAAAAACATTTGACATCAAAGAAATAACTTTTTTAGCGTACGAATAAAGTTGAATTGTTTATTTCGTTTCGAAATGCTCTTTCAGTTTCAGCGACATGGTATTAAAAAGAGCTGTCAATGGTTTTTCGACCATCATTTTCATGAACATGTTCACTTCACCATCAAAAACTATTTTTCCAGAAGTTGTTTGATCCATTTCATCCAGTTGAATGTCAAGCTTAAACGGGAATGGAGATTTTTCTCCAGACTTTAAGTAAACATTGCTAGATTCTATTCCACCATTTAAGATTAATGTAATTACAAAGCCACCTTGCACTTTAAACGAACATTCAGTTTCTGTGGCAGTCCAATCTTTGATCTTGTCTTGTGGCAGCAAGTCAATATAATTTCTTGCGTCTTGTAAATAAGAATAAACTTTAGCGCGTGTTGCATTTATTGTCGTCTTGGTGCTTGTAATTATCATATCTTATTGCGCATTGAATTTTTCCGACCAAATACCTGGGTTCAAATGCCAAGTATTCAATGAAGCTAAATCTTCTTCTTTTACGTAATTTTCTTTTGCCGCCTGAATCACTAAATGTTCGTAGTTGCTTAACGTAACATAGTCACAATCCGCATTTGCAAATGCCGTATGCGCTTTTTGAAAACCATAGGTAAATATTGCAGCTAAGCCAACAACGTTAGCTCCAGCATCCCTTAAATCTTTAACAGCTTTTAAGCTGCTACCTCCGGTTGATATTAAATCTTCAATGACTACTACTTTTTGGTTTTCCCCTAATTCGCCTTCAATTAAATTGGTAAGTCCATGACCCTTTGCACTCGATCGGACATACACAAACGGTAATCCCATCGCTTCAGCGACTAACGCACCAATAGCAATTCCTCCAGTTGCTACACCAGCGATAACATCTGGCTTACCAAATTTAGCTTCAATTGCTTCTACAAAAGCATGGCGCAAGAAAGTTCGAATGGATGGATAAGACAAGGTTTTTCTATTGTCACAATAAATTGGGGACTTTAATCCGGAAGCCCAAGTGAAAGGATTTTTGGGTTGTAATTTAACAGCCTTTATTTGTAATAAAAAATCAGCTACCTTTAGCGCACTATCCGTATTTAAAATCATGCAACAAAGTTACAAAGTATTTATTGAAAATGGCTCTCTTGAGCTGCGAAATAATAAAGTTAGACAAACAGAAAATGTGTTAGATGCACAGCAACTTGATCCCGATACTGAGGGTAATGATTTGTTGCAATTGGCTAAGAACCAAAATGTTGTATTTCGAAGTTCAAAGGTGGATAAAACCTTTAAGGCGATATTCAAAGGTTTTAAAAAAATTAATGCCGCAGGAGGAATCGTAGAAAAAGACGGGAGCTTTTTAGTGATAAAGAGAAACGGTGTTTGGGATTTGCCAAAGGGAAAGGTAGAATTAGACGAGGAAATTGAACTGGCCGCTGTTCGTGAAGTAGAAGAGGAGTGTGGCATCTCAGCTCCTGTGATTGTAGCAGAATTAATTCTTAGCTATCATACGTATGTTTTAAAGCGGAAAAATGTATTAAAAACTACGTATTGGTATCACATGCATTATGACGGTAACGAAAAACTAGTACCACAAGCAGAAGAAGGAATTGAAGAAGTGAAATGGGTATCTTTAAACGAGTTGATTGCATTGAAGTCTGAAATCTATGGATCGTTGGTACAGGTTATAGAAGCTTTAGAGGCTGTGTTGATTGAGAAGGAGCAAGCTTAAATTCTTTAAACTATAATCTATTCACTCATTACATAAAAATAGGACATAAAAAAAGCCTCTGATTTTCATCAGAGGCTTTTTAATATTAACTTTCAAATTACATGATAGCCGAAGTAAATGTTCCGTCTTTCTCGAATTTGTAAAATTCACGATCTCTTTTCGCTTTCGCTTTCAAAGAAGCATCTTTTCCAAATGCACTTTTCAAGTTGCTAACTACTGCGTCAACTTTATCTAAATGAGCGCTACAAACAGCTTTCAAGTAAAAACCTTGAGCTGATTCTTTATCTGTAGAAGCATCTAATGTTTTGATTGCAGCTGCAGCATCACCATTCAATAATTGAGCAAGAGCACGGTTGTATGTTGCTTCTGTTCCTAAGTTAGTAACAGCGTCAGCATATTTTGCATCTTGAATGTTGATGATACCTTGGTTGTAAGTAACCTCGCTACCAGCACCTTTAGCTGAAGCTAAAAGTTGTTTTGCTTTAGCTCTGTCACCAGCAACACCAGCAATAGCACCTAAGTTATTCTTAGCGATTGAGTTAGCTTGCATTTGATCTGCTTTTTCAAACAAAGTTTTTGCACCAACCATATCGTTCATCATGTATTTAACACCACCAGCATTATTAAATGCTCTGTGATCTTCTGGGAACAAACGCATTGCTTCGTCATATAAACGACCTTTTTCACTAATTTCAGTTACAAGGTTAGCTGTAAAAAGAATTTCTTCTAATGTCAACTTATCAACACTTGTTTTAGATAAAGCAATTAACTCTTCGTCAGAGTATCCTGTTAAGTCATAAACAACTTTAACTTCAGCTCTACGCAATAAAGGAAGGATATTTTTCTCTAAGTAAGTAAAAGTCTTTGCCATGTTACGCATTTCAGTCTCACGTTGAGCTGGATCTGTGTAAGTTTGTAAAACACGTAATACTAAGTTACGCTCATCTTCTGGCATAGTTGATTTTGTAACTTCAACCTTGAAACCGTCAAAATCTTCTCCAGAACCAGTAGTGGTGTAGATTTCAGTTTGAGCCATTTCATTTTTAGCTGCCTTAGCAAGTGCCATTATTTCTGTTTTAGCTGAAGCAGCACGGTCAGATGATAATGTATTGTTTTCAGCAACTTCACCTTCTGGAGAAGCGAAACCTGTAATGTTAATTGCCTTAATAGCAATTTTTGGGTTTGTTTGAGCTGCCATCATCCAAGCTTTAAGGTCTAAGATGTCTTTTTGCTTCATTTCTGCAGCAACAACATTAGATTTACCTTTAGCGTAATTGATTTGACCCATTGTTCCTTGTTCAGTAACACGTTGGAAAGCATCTTTCTCCATGATTACACGGAAATTTTTGTTTACCAAGTATGGAGTGATGATAACACCTTGTCCAATAACTGTTTTTTCAATTGCTTGTTTAGTCTTAACTTTTGATCCTTTTTTAACAACACCAGTAACTGATAATTCAGAAACTTCCATGTCTGCTTTGTAAGCAACAACATCAGTGTAAGTAACTTTTCCACCTGGCTTGTATTGAATCACATTACCATTTCCTGTAGCTTTTTCGCCTTGGATAGTAAGTTCTTTCATATCTGTGCTAGCTAATCTTGGAGTAATTGTAGCAGAAACTTTTTTCTTGATTCCTTTTTTAGGAAGTGTAGCATCTAAATTAACGCGTACGCTGTCAGCGTGCATTTCAAGTGGAGCTGGCGTAACTTTGTAGTCAACGTCTTTTAATAGGTCGCAACTAGCAACTAGTGTTAAGGTAGCTGCGCCTAGCGCCAAACCTTTGATACTTTGTCTTTTCATTGTTTGTAATTTGATCTGTTTGGTTTTATTCACCGCAAAAATAATTAAATATTTTGAAGTAATGTGTTTAATTTTATTTTTTATTAACAACTATGAGTTTTTCTGTAACTATTTGAATGTAATTGTTGTCCTTGCAATGTTCGCATAAGTAATTGATCGTTCTATTTAATTGTGGATGAATGAAATATGGGTTTATTTCGTTCATAGGTATAAGTGTGAAATTTCGTTCCTGCAAGCGTGGGTGGGGTATAGTTAGTTCGGGTAATATTACGATTTTGTCTTCATAAAATAATATGTCAATGTCTATAGGTCTGTCTGAATAAAACTCGGTTTTTTCTCTTCCTGAATCCAATTCGATTTGTTGTAGTTCCTTTAATAAATCCAACGGTTGTAATAATGTTTCAAATTCAATTGCTATGTTCAAAAAATGGGTGGACGAAAATCCCCAGGATTGAGTTTCATATACCGATGACACAGCAGTTATGGTTCCAATTTTCTGCAATGCTAGCAAACTGGCGTTGATGTTAGTAATGCGCGGTTCTATATTACTTCCAATGCTTAGGTAAGTTTGTTGACTTGTGTTCTGGATGCTCATCTTAATGTATCTCCGCCAAAAATACTATTTTTCCATTCGTCCTATTCTATAGGGAGTTCATTATTGATGCATATACCTTTGTTGAAAAGCCAACAACATGACTACTCAAGGAAATAACACCGTGAAAATAAAATTTGGAAAAGTATTCTGGCCTGCATTGATAGCAATTATTACTTCATCGATTTTAGGATGGATAGTGTTTTTGATAATTTTAGGCGGAATCACTGCTGGTTCTGGTGAAAGTGACGCAGATACCGTTAAATCTAATACTGTTTTACATTTAACGTTGAGTAATGCTGTTGCTGAAGTATCAAGTTCTTCCATTAATCCAACAAGTTTCCAATTGGATAAAAAGACAGGTCTTGCGGCATTGTTGGCAGGATTCAAAAGTGCAGCAACAGATTCTGATATTGAAGGAATTTTTATTGAAATAGATGACTTGTCTTGTGGTTACGGAAATGCTCGGGAGATTAGAAATGCGATCAATCAATTTGAAAAATCTGGAAAATGGGTTGTAGCTTATCATCGTGGTGAATTAATTGGACTAAAAGAATATTACATTGCTTCAGCAGCCAATAAAAACTTCGGTTTTCCATCATCTACCATGGAATTTTTAGGATTAGGAACGGAGTATATGTTCTTTAAAGGCATGCTCGACAAATTGGAAGTTGAAGCGCAAGTTATTCGAGGAAAAAACAATGATTTTAAAAGTGCAGTAGAGCCTTATTTTTTGGATAAAATGAGTGACTCCAGTAAAATGCAAGTGCAGCGTTATCTTTCTTCACTTTGGTTGGACATTCGTCAAGACATAGGGAAAGATCGTAAAATTGACATTGCTCAATTGAATGCAATTGCAGAAAATCAATGGGTGAGACGTGCAGACGATGCGGTAAAGTTTGGTTTGCTTGACGGTTCAGGATACAGAGATGAAATTGAGTCGAAAATCAAAAAGTTATTGAAAATCAAAAGTTCCGAGTCAGTTAACTACTTTAGTTTCGAGAAATATTCGAACAAAGCATTTAAGGCAGATAGAAGGAAAGATTTCAGTGCGTCCAATATTGCAGTAGTGATGGCAGAAGGTGAAATCTCTACCAATGGCGATGGAATGAGTTCTGAAAAGGTATGTAAATACTTAAAAGAAGCGAGAGAGAATAAAACGATCAAAATTATTGTTTTACGAGTGAATAGTCCGGGAGGAAGCGCTTTGGCAAGTGATGAAATCTGGAGAGAAGTCAAATTAGCTAACCAATCGAAAAAAGTGATTGTTTCCATGGGAGATGTTGCTGCATCAGGAGGATATTATATTGCTGCACCTGCAACACGTATTTTTGCTCAAAAAACAACAATCACAGGTAGTATTGGTGTATTTGGTGTGATTCCATTCACGGGAAACATGTTACAAAATAAATTAGGGTTAACGTTTGATCGTGTAAGTACCAATAGTTCATCTGTCATGACGTTGAATAAAAAGCTTACGCCAAAAGAGTTTGGAATTATTCAAGAAGAAGTGGACGGGATTTACGCTCAATTTTTAAGTATTGTGGCTAATGGACGTAAAATGACTACAGAACAAGTAAACAGAGTGGCTAGAGGTCGCGTTTGGACAGGCGTTGATGCATTGTCTATTGGTTTAGTTGATGAAATTGGAGGATTGCAAGATGCTATAAAATATGCTCAAAAGACTGCCAAAATTAAGACTGCTAAAGTAAGGTATTGGCCAGCAAACGATGAGTCACAACTTGAAATGTTTTTGAATCAAGTAATGGAAGATGAAGAAACATCACTGCACATGAAGTCAAATAAAATGACGCAAGAATTCATTCAATATTATGAAATTGCTAATAAATTGGGGAGCAGAACTGGAATATTAATGCGTCTTCCGTTTGATCTGAAGATTGAGTAAACAACAGTTTTGTTTTCCAAGTTTTCAAATCATTGTTATCCGATAAAATAAAGTTTTCAGCTTCGCATGCCGTTTTTACTTTTCTTACCTTGACTCACGGGCTCGCTGCCCTAGTCCGCGTCTTCACAAGCTTTCGCTTATTCTTGCTTGATCAAAAAGAAAAGTAACAACTTCGCGCAGCGTTTTCATGAAGACAAATTTAAAAAATAAGACACTGAATAAAAGAAAAAATCAAGGCGGTAAATCTTAATCTTGATTTCTACGATTCATTAAGAACGTAAAACCGAAACTCGCTCCTTGCCTTTAACGAGCTCACCGCTCTAGGCTTCGTCTTGCTCAAACACTCCTTCACGATACGACCTGCCCGGTCTTTGTTCAGTCTTCACAAGCTTTTCGCTTGTTCTTACTATGTTCTTCATTTTTCTCGAAATCTACGATTATGATTTAATGCCATTGTAAAACCCAAGATTTTCAGCAGTAAAAATTAATTGGAAAGGTATTACTTTCTAATTCCGCGTTCAAATTCGTCAATTGATCCAGCTCCAAATTGATCGTTGGACCATTTGTATACAACTGCACCGTTTTTTACGAGTAGAAAGCAAGGAAATGTTCCGCCAGCAATACGTCCCAATTTTTTAGCATTGATACTTGAGCTTACTTTAATGTTAGCGTCGCTAACTTCTTTGATGTACGCAACGGTTGAATTGGTGTCTGAACTGCACACCACAAAATTAATTTTGAGCGATGGATTTCGCTTGAGTAATGTTTTTTGCAATGGAATTGAACCAAAACAAAATGGACAACCTGGTATTGCTAATACAACGAGTTGGGCTCCTTTAAATTCTTCCATCTTTATAGCACCATTCATTTTACGACCGGTCTTAGCAAAATCACCTTCATATATTGGATTCAAAATAAAACCAACCAAGAACGGAGTAGAAAATAGTAATAAACTTAAAAAAGCTTTCGTGAATTTAGCCTTAACCTTAAAACCTTGAGTAAAGCAATACATCATTCCAATGCCCGATAATACTAAAAGTAAATAGGGAGTACCTTTTGAAACAGTAAAAGATGAATTCGATTCAATCAAATAACGTTGAATGCCTGCAAAAAAACAAACGGTGAAGACACTTAGAAGGGCAAAAATGCTGAATAATATTTTCATGTTGAGCTAGCTTGACTTAGGTTATTTTTTAGTTTTTTCTAATTTTAATGCTTCTTGTTCTTTGCGCAACGCATCATAATCTACACGTTTAGCTTTTATAAATCGTTTGCGGTAATAGTCTGTGGTAAGAAAATTGTCAATTTTTATTCCTCGGCTATTGGTAGAGTGAATCATCATGATACTGTCTTTGTTTACTTCGATAACCAAAGCGACATGTCCAACTCGATTTCCACCGTTACTTCGGCCTTTAAAAAACATAAGATCGCCTGGTTGAACATTGGCGAGTCGCACATCTTTACCATTACTGGTAGCCATCGCTGCACTTGAACGGGAAAGGGTTACGCCAAAGTTGTTCATGATGTAATAGATAAAACCCGAACAATCAAATCCTCCAGGTTTTGTTCCGCCAGACCGGTAGGGAGTTCCTAAGTATTGCTTTGCAAAAGCAACAATGTCTTCCATTTCACCTTGTGCATTAACGGTGATGGTATCGTATCCTTGTGTAAATGCAATTGTATCTTCCGCCAACTGATCAAAATCTAAAGTATCGGGCAATACATAATTAGAAGTTACTTGTGCGCTAGCATTTACAAGTAAAACACAAAATAAAAAAAGTAATTTATAGGTTTTTATCATCATTTATCCTTTCGGACTGCAAAAATACATTATTTTTGGGATCTAATACGCTTTTTACTAATGGATAAACTCGAAAATATCACGCTAACCAAACTTTACTATTCTATAGGGGAGGTTGCCACTATATTTGATGTGAACTCTTCGTTGATACGGTTTTGGGAGAAAGAATTCAATTTGATTCAACCTAAAAAGAATGCAAAAGGGAACAGGTTATTCACGCCAAAAGATATTTTATCATTTAACAAGATTTATCATTTAGTAAAAAACGAAGGGTATACGCTTGATGGTGCGAAAAAAGAACTCAAAAAATCTACAAGATTAAAGGCATTGGTTACCAACGATTCGCATGAAGAAACAGTAAATTTTGATGTAATCGTTAACAAGCTAGAAGAAGTGAAAAGCAAACTATTGCGTTTGAAAAGCAATTAATTTTCTGAACTTAACTGTCATTGTTGTTCCATAAAACAAAGCTAAAAGCTTCGCCTACCGTTTTTACTTTTCTTTTTGCTTGATCAAAAAGAAAAGTAACAAAAGAAAAAATCAAGGCTGTAAATCCTAACCTTGATTTCTACGACTCATCAAGAACGTAAAACCGAAACTCGCTTCACTCAAACACCGTTTTTACTATGTTCTTTATTTTTCTTGAAATCTACGATTATGATTTAATGCCATTGTAAAACCCAAGATTTCATAAAATGAAATTGTTATTCGATGCAAAATTATAGTTGCTTTTCAATTTCTGAAATATTTTCAATTTAACTAATTGATTTTAAGTATTTTAAAAATAATGTATTGCTGTATTAGCTTTTTATCAGACAATAGTACTTAACTATCCAATTCTAATCCAAACGTTTTTTGTAATGAGCTCAAACTTGGGTTACTTTGTACCATTTCTTGAAAAATAGATTTCGAATTTCGAATGGCGGTAACTCCCACTTGCTCCATCAAAACAGCATCAATTTGAATATGTTTGTTTTTCAACAATTCTCGAATGTAAAAAAGTATTTCATGTTTTTCGTTATTGAATCTATCTAGAATAGCTTGATTGGCAAATTTGAAATGATAAAAATCTTTTTCAATGGGTATGATGTCATGACCGATCATGGCTATTTTCAATAACTGGTTAGACTCATTGAGTCTATGTGCCGCTTTTCTCCAAGCGATCATTAAGTCTTCTTTGTCGTATGGACTTTCTAAAATTGTGCCTCCAGGAACAACCAATTTTTCATCATCTGTGGAAGCATGTTGCTTAGCACCAGAAATGCTAAGTCGATTCAGGGTTAATTTTCCAACAGGCGGTGGAGTTGTTGGAGCGGCTTGAATAACAGGCTGTATTGGTGTGGAAACACTAGGTGAAACCTGAGTTTTAGTTGTTTTTACATCCGATTTTTCCGTTTGATTTTGAAACGGAATGATAGCAACTGGGTCAGTTATGGATTTTTTTTTTCCAATTCCGCAGTTATCGAACACAATTGCATTAAAGCTAATTCGACCAATAACCTGGAATTTTTTGACGATTTGTAGTCAACATCAGTTTTGCTTAAAACTCCGAGTGAGCGTAATGCAAAAGCAGCACTCACTTTGATAGCTTGTTCAAGGTATTTTTGTTGAACAGAATCGGCAACTTCCAATAACTTTACAGTATTTGGATCTTTACAAACCAATAAATTACGCATGTGAGAAGCCATGCCAATTACAAAATTGTGGGGATCAAATCCTTTGGTAATTACTTCATTGAAAAGAATCAGTGAAGAAGGAATGTTTTCTCCAAGCGCGTAATCAACAAACCTAAAAAAGTAATCGTGGTCCATGATGTTGAGATTCTCAATAACATCTTGGTACGTAATTTTGTTTCCAGCAAACGTAACAATTTGATCAAAAATTGAAAGCGCATCTCTTAACGCTCCATCTGCTTTTTGAGCAATTTGATGTAACGCATCACCTTCTGCATCAATTCCTTCTTTTGTTGCAATAACAGCCAAATGATCAGCAATATCCTGCACTTTAATACGTGCAAAATCGAAAATTTGACAACGTGAAAGAATAGTAGGAATGATTTTATGTTTCTCGGTAGTTGCTAAAATGAAAATAGCATGTTTTGGTGGCTCTTCTAATGTTTTTAAAAATGCATTAAACGCACTTGAGCTGAGCATGTGAACCTCATCAATGATATAAACCTTGTGACTTCCAAGTTGTGGTGGTATTCTCACCTGATCAATTAATCCACGAATGTCATCAACGGAGTTGTTACTCGCGCCATCTAATTCATAAACGTTTAACGAAGCTCCCTCATTAAAACTAATGCAAGATTCACATTTATCACATGCTTCAACATTGCTAGTTCTTTCGGTACAATTAATAGTTTTGGCAAGAATTCGAGCAGTAGTTGTTTTACCAACGCCTCGTCCTCCACAAAATAAAAATGCCTGTGCGAGATGTTCGTTCTTAATTGCATTCTTGAGCGTTGTAGTAATAGATTTCTGTCCCACAACTGTATCAAAAGTTTGTGGTCGATATTTTCTAGCAGATACTACAAATTCAGACATGCCACAAAAATACTACACAGATTTGAAATGGTAGCTTGCTTTTAGTAAATTCGTCTCTTTTGTTGAAAACTTAATAGTTTACCTTAATTGCGTCATAGGCATTAAAGGTGCCCGATCCTTTCGCAATCAATTCATTTTTTTGGTTAACGATTTCACCTTCAATAAATAGGATGCGTTGTCCACGTTTTAAAACGGAAGCTCTTCCTGTTAAAACATCTCCCTTGTAAGCGGGATGAAAATAGCTGATTTTGAATTCAATAGTTGAAACTACCTTCATTTCATCAGCAACCAAACTTAATCCTTTTACCCCCAATAAAGCGTCCATCATTCCAGCAATTGCTCCTCCGTGAGCGGTAATTGGAGTGGCCAAATGGTTTTCACTTATTTCCATGGTGTAAATTACTTCGTCGTTTTCATCAAACGCAAAGTCCATGTTGAGATTGGCTCCGAATAGATTTGATGCACGGTATTTTTGAAGTATCAGGTGTTCAGACATATGATCTATAGGGATTTAATCTTGGTTGTTATTGGTTAAGTCTATTTTGGCTTCGTTGAACAGTTTATACAGTTTAGTATTTAATGTATACGACAAAGTGGCTGTGTTTTCAGTCTTCGTCCACACTTTTAAATGTACTTGCACTTGGTTGTCCTTCATTTCACCTAATCCTACAAAGGGAGCTGGCGATTTTAGTATTTTATCATCATCCACTGTTGCCGCTAATAAAATATCCTTCACTTTTTCCAAATCTTCGTTAGGAGAAACGCCAAAAATTAACTCGACACGTCTTTTGGGTTCACGGGAAAAATTTACAATAACGCCATTTGCAACCGGACCGTTAGGAAGTACAACAACCTTATTGTCACTTGTTCTCAACCACGTATTGAAAATTTGAATTTCTTTCACTTCTCCCGTTTCGTTTAAGGCTTTAATGGTTTCACCGATCTTAAAAGGCTTGAAAATTAAAATCATAACTCCTCCTGCGAAATTGGACAATGTTCCTGAAAAAGCCAAACCAATGGCTAATCCTGCAGCACCAAGAATAGCAACGAATGAGGTCATTGCGATACCCAGTTGACTTAAACCGGTAACTAAAACCAATGCTTTGAGAATGATCGTAGAAAGACTTGTTAGAAAGGTCGTTAAACCTAGATCTGTATTACTTTTGACTAATATTTTTTTGACTAATCGTCCTAAATAATTGGCAAACCAAAAACCAAAGAGGAAGATAAAGACAGCCAACAATAGATTGGTGCCAATTTTTACTAGAAGTTGTTGAATTGTTTCCCAGTTGTAACCAAAAAATTCATGAACTTTTTGCATAAGATTAAGTTGTAATTATTTAAAGTACGCAAAGGTAACGATCTAATGCCATTGTAAGTTAGAATTTGCAGTAAAGAATCCCTGTTTTCCGTAAAATCTTTGCGTCACTTTAAATTTAACTTTTATATTCGTGTATGTTTTTCATCCTCTCAAAAGTCTTACTCATTCTAATTCAACCAACCACCTGGTTATTGTTTGGATTATTGGCCATTTTCTTCCTAAAAGTTGGAAAATGGAAAACAAGGATTCGAAAGTTTACCATTGGCTTGTTTGTGTTTTTAACGTTTCCCATTTTTTTACTTGAATTATTGCGTCAATGGGAAGTTCCTGCGGTAAAAGCAAGCGAAATTGGTAATTATGATGTTGGAATTGTACTTGGAGGAATGTTTACCTACAACAATGATGTGAAAGAGTTAAGCACACTGCGTTCGGCAGATCGTATCTGGCAAGCTTTAAATTTATACCACCGTAAAAAAATCAAAAAAATATTAATCTCCGGCGATGATGGCGATTTGTTTGATCAAGGATTGAACGAAGCCATGCAATTGAAAAAAGTACTGTTACAATGGGGAATTCCAAGAGAAGATATTCTGATCGAAAACATTTCGAAGAATACCTTTGAAAATGCGGTTGAAACAAAAAAGTTGTTGCGCAAACACCCAGAGTTGAAACGGAAATTATTAATTACTTCTGGCATGCACATGCGTCGCGCAAAAGCGATATTCGAAAAGCATAATCTAAAAGTAACGTGTTTCAGTACAAATATGCATACCGGACCCAACCGAAATTATACCTTAGAAACACTTTTGATTCCAACCTTCTATAACATGAACACGTGGGATAAATTTACCAAGGAAGTTGTGGGATATGTGGTGTATGATGCAACGGGACGGATTTAAATTGCAATGAGTTGTACTCGTTTTTTATCAATTCAATTGTTTAAAAATTACTAAAACGCTTTAACGTTTTGAGGTAACAAGAAGTTGGCGATTTCGGAGACGAAAACTGTCTGCCACCACTGAAATTGATACGAAGCACAAATGTTCATTTAACCACTGAACCGCCAATTTCTTGTAGGTGCTGTTAGCGGTTCGGCTTTTTTGTCTGTCAACCATTAGTCTATATGTTTCAAAAACTCCTTCCATTCCTTTTTCAATGTTAAGCTAAATTTATTAATGTTTTCTTTTTGTGTCGAAGAGCAGTCATTACAGTTTGATTTTAGTTTCTTGATATAGTCGTCAATTATTGGTTTGTCATATTCTCCTTCACCACTTATACTAAATTCAAGAATTACAATTTTCGCCCAAGTTGTCAAGTCGTTGTCGGTAAAGCAGTCTTTGTCGTCAAAATATGATATAAATTCTTTGGTGTTATTTTCTAAATATTCTTTTCCAGCAAGTCCGATTCCTTCGGAAAAATAACCGTCTGATTTTTTGTATGTCTTAGTTACAACTTTAATATAAAATGGTCTGGAAGGTTTATTTTTTGCGGTCATACTGTCAAGCAAAGCAAGTGCTTCATTGTCATTGCTTAAATCCCAGTCCTTGTCAAGATAAATGTCTTTTGCAAGTTTAGGCGTTTTCTTGTCTGCGATAAAGTTGTCAAAGTTGCAGTTGCTAAATTCTTTGTAAGGTTGTCCGCCAGCACCATTTATTTCATTGCTGTCAATATTCAAACTGTCAACGTGAACCGTTTTGGCTTTTTCATCAACCACGTTTTTGTCTGTCCGATTGTTACAAGCAATCAGTCCAAATAGTAATAAAATTATTGTCGTCCATTTCATTGTTCTGTCGTCTTTTAAGCTGACCGCTAACGTTCCCACGCGTTGCGAAGAGGCCGATTTTTAAAGTTACTATTAGTTGCGCTCAATAATTTAAAGTATTTCAATTTATCGTTTTTCGTAACCGAGATTTCGGCTTTTTTGCAAGACGCGTGTTAGGTGCTGGCTTTATTTGGTCTGCTTGTATTCATACCACCATTTATTTATTTCATTGACTGACTTTTTTTCTGTTTCTGGGCATGAATAAAGTCCCAAATTAATTTTTCTTTTTTGTCTAAACGAATTTATAAAAATTATCGCATAGCCTCCAATGTCTGCATTCTCGTTAAACGGAATATATGAAGATAATGGATTTAAAAAACAATTGCATTTTTTTGTCGATGATATAAGAGTTACCAAAGTGTCAATGTCAGACTGTTTAACCCAGTCGACTGGGAATTCGTCCACCATTGTCATAACTTGAATGATTGTGTCTTTGTCGTTTTGTTTAATAACCGCATTTAAAAAAGAAAGGGGAGTAAATTCCTTTGGAGTCAACCAATGAACTGTATCTGAATTTTTTTGTATTATGTCAATTTGTTTTGTTATTTGAATACTGTCAATTGAGTTTTCTGAATTGGTTGGCTTATTTTGTTTACAAGCTGCAAAAAGTATAATTGTCAGTGAGAATATATAATATTTTACGTGTGTCATGGTCATTCTGAGTGTCTTGATATGCTTGCACCTAACTTATATATAACCGCTACATCATAGCGGATAGCACGCCAAAAAGGATACGCTTGGCGCTACTGCGTAGCGGTATTTAACAAATGTAAATATTTTTTACACGCTATCAAAGGGGGAAACTATGTTTTTTATTGAATGTGTGCGCGTATTATTTTTTAGAATTTCGCTTTAAGTTTTTTAAGATGCGCCTTTATTTCTCCAACAAAACACTTACTACAATGGGTTCAATTATTTCCATCGTAACTTTCGTAAGGCCTTTGCGGATAAAGTTTAATTGAACTGCCGCAGATTGACTTAAATCTACAATTCTTTTCGACGATTTAGGTAGACGATCATTCACCCGAACTAGCACTATGCTGTCGTTACTAAGGTTTGTTATTTTCAATACAGTTCCAAACTTCAGGGTTTTATGTGCACAGGTTAAGCTGTCGTTTCTGAATATTTCTCCGCTAGTAGTTCTTCTTCCGTCAAACTTCTTAGCATAAAAAGAAGCAATTCCTTTTTCGAGGTAAGGTTCAGCTTTACTAAACGCGAATGTGATTAGACTTGCTGCACATAAAAATAAAATTCTTCCGTATTGAATCATGCACTATATTTTTTGCAAAGTTAAAGCACAATGACCGTACGTATTACAACAACTTGTGAACGCCTGTTATCAATTCAATTGTTGAAAAATTACTAAAATCCTTTAAATATCTAGGGTTTGGCGTCAAAAATTAATGTATTTTCGTGCTCATTTTTTAAGATTAAATAACATTATGACCGTTACAAAAGTCTTAAATCGAGGCTTTTTGAAAATTTAATTCACAAGTTAGCCCTTGTTAATGAGTGGATTATATTTTTCATATAACGATGAGTTGAGGGTTTTGCAACGGTCATACATTTCCATTACTATGATTATTGAGCAATTTATTCAGAAAAACACAGGCTTAAC
>JAYSRU010000241.1:0-8091 GCA_043720875.1 Crocinitomicaceae bacterium | reverse complement strand
TCCTTATGAAAAAGCGTACAATTACAAATCGCCATACAACGCGGATTATTACTTAGTTGATACCGAGGACGGCACCAAAAAACCGTTAAAAATGAACTTGTACGGTGATGCTTGGCTAGCTCCATCAGGTGGTGAATTCATTTATGTGGATTCGTTGAAAATGGAATTGCACTCACTTAATACACGTACAAATGAGGACTTATGCATGACTTGTGGCACCAAGGCCGTTTGGTTTAACGATGTGAATGGAATGCCAACCATGCCAGATCCTGTGGGAATAATTGGATGGTTTAAAACAGAAAAACAAGTGTTGTTGCATTCCGAAAATGACATTTGGGCGTATGATTATACCACCAAAAAACTTAAAAACTTAACGGAAGATACCGACCCACAGGATGATATGCGTTTTCGTTTTGAGCGCTGGTTTGCGGACAGTACATATTTGAAGTTAAACGAAGCATTTATTGCTGGGTTTAACAAGAAAACGAGAGCCGAATCGATGTATAATTTGATGTACCACGAAGACCACATCGACATCATGAAAGCATATCAGGTAAACGAGGCGATTACTTTTTGGAGGAAAGCAAAAGAAGGCAATCGCATTTTGTTTAGCACAAGCAGTGTGGCAAAATATCCAGATCTATATTCTACGGACGTTAATTTCAGTGTCATCTCAAAACACACCAACCTAAACCCGCAACAAGTGGATTATAATTGGTCAACGGTAGAACATGTGAAGTGGACCACACCAAAAGGTCAAGCGCTGGAAGGATTGATGTACAAACCAGAAAATTTTGATGCAACAAAATCATATCCAATGTTGGTGTATTTTTATGAACTGTATTCAGATGAAATTCACAACTATTATGCACCCAAACCGAGCGCGTCCGTAATTAATCCGGTGGAATATGCTTCTGCTGGCTATCTCGTCTTCATTCCAGACATTCGTTACAATGAAGTAGGTCATCCTGCAAAATCGGCGTATGAATGTATTGTAAGCGGAACAGATGCCATGCTCAAACAATTTCCAAACATCGACAGTAAACGTTTGGGATTACAAGGACAAAGTTGGGGAGGGTACCAAACAGCTCAATTGATCACCATGACGGATAAATACGCAGCAGCAATGGCAGGCGCACCAGTTTCGAACATGGTTTCGGCATACGGTGGAATTCGTTGGGGATCTGGAATAAACCGTCAATTTCAGTACGAACGAACGCAAAGTAGAATTGGAAAAACATTGTGGGAAGCTCGAGAATTGTACATTGAAAATTCACCTATTTTTCATTTAGATAAAGTACACACACCATTATTGATCATGTCGAACGATAAAGATGGCGCAGTTCCCTGGTACCAAGGAATTGAATTATATATGGGATTGCGCAGGTTGAACCAGCCTGTTTGGATGTTGAATTATAATGGAGACGATCACAATTTGATGCAAAATGCTAACCGAATGGATTTAAGTATTCGCATGCGTCAGTTCTTTGACCATTATTTATTGGATAAGCCAGCAACCCAATGGATGTTGGAAGGAATTCCGGCAACCGTGAAAGGGAAAGAGTTGAGGTATTAAAAGGTAAGTTAAACAAAATGATGAATGAATTATGGAGTGACGCTCCACCATCTTTGCTATTAGTAAAATTCTATCGGAAAATCAAGAAACTTGAACCCCTTATGGTTTGTACTTTCGTTTTAGGTTTAGTGTTGTTTAGAAAGAATAATGAGATTGGACCAATGATGATTGTTATGTCTATGTCACAACTAGCATGTACACAAGTTTTTGGAGCATTTGTTTTTAAAACGGAACCTAGACCAACGAAAATGGACGTATATGTTCACAAGATCAGCAAATTCGCGATGGCTAACGGCCTGCTGGGAATTTTATTCAGCACAATGCATTGGCCTGGTTTTGAGTCAATGCTAGTTCTTGGAATTATATCAATGATTGTTGTGATACTTTTCATTTCAATCAAAAAGGCCCCCGTGTTTTGGGGTAAGAGCGAAGTTTTCAAGATAATTGCAGTAACGGGAATTTCACTTTTGTTTTATGCTGGGAGTTTGAGGGTCAAGGAAAAAGAAGCGCCTGCAAGAGTAGATAAAAACACGCTAGAAAGAGATTAGTTTTTGATTAGGCGTCGAATATGTGACGCACCATTAACTTCAACGCGGATGAGGTAAATTCCAGATGAGTTTGACTGTAAATCAAGAATAAGATTACTTTCATTGGTTCTCATTTCAAGAATCATTTTACCTTGATTATCATAGAGTGTTAATGTTTTATCTTGTGTGTCCGAAAAAGTGAAATTAAAGATTCCGGCACTTGGATTTGGATACACAGTAAAATCATATGCTGATAACATTGATTTGAGTCCGAGGGAGGTACTCGTGAGATCGAAATTTGCACCGCAACCGATTAGATTATTTTGATAGGCTTTTCTTAACAAATCTGTCGCTGTAAACAATTTTGTTTTACTGTTAATGTTAGAATTACTGCCCGTTGCGTATGCCGCGATATAAGCATAATCGAAAACCAGTTTTTCATTGAGCGCTAATGGTGTTGAACCAAATCCGGCAGAAACTCTATAATCTAAAGGCCACCAGCATTCTGGATTTATGTTGGAAACACCATTTGAACCATAAAACAAGGTGTCTGTTAGGCCGGGAAACTCATATCTATTTGGAACCCCATTATATAAACGCGGAACTCCTCCCGCCTCTAATCCCGCCAACATGTTATATATAGTACTGGATGATTCGAAAGTATGCATTGCATTGCTGGTTTCAAGGCCCAAAAATTCATTATCAATCGAGCCATCATTAAAACCAAAACCGTTTGGACTTTGGTTAAAACTCACACCTTCGTTATTGTCTAAACCATCAACGGAAACCTTAATTCCCTTTAATAGCGCAATGCCTAAAGAGGGAATATTTAGTCCAAATCCAATTGAAGACACATTCGTCTCATCGTTATTATCGCCGTTGTTTACATAAATCAAACTGTTTTCTACATGCGTGCCCACTAAATCATCGCTTGGGTTGCCTAAATCTAAATCGTAATATAATCCTGTTCGAATAGAATCGAAAGCGTTGGTTCGTGCATAAAGCTCTCGTTTAACGAACAAGACATTATTCGAAGCAATATCATCGCAATCAAACGAATAAACATATTTATGCTTTTCTATACCTTCGTTTTGTTGATCAGAATGTACGATAGAGAACACACAACGGTCACCATAAATTCGAGGATAATCTCCTAAATATGGCTCATAAACACCATTGCTGTTTATATCCGCAAAGGGTGCAAGTTGTTCGGCCTGTCCTAGCAATATGTTTCCGTTTCCTGGCCATGAATGTATTCCATTTGGTGCTCGATAATTCGGTGTTCCATTCTGCAAATGGGTGAGGTGAGTAATGATCATTTCCTTAGAAACAAAAAAACCGTCGTTGTATTTATTTTCCTGCAAAGCATCATATTGCGAAGGAGTAGTATGCGGGCCTAATCTATCGTTGTTTCCGCTTGTGGTAAACATTGGGCCACCACCAAATCCACAGGCATAAAACCGTGACGAGTATAATACATTGATTTTTGATGATGGTGTTGGCACAAGCTTAAGCCCAGCACCTATGCCATTTGCTCCTTGCATTTCTAATCCTCTATCTGAAACATTTGCTATTAAACTGTCAGTAATGAAGCTGGTGAAATAATCTTCACAAACGGGGGTGGCTGTAGTAGAAAACAAACTAAAAAAACTTAGAGGTAAACCAACAAGTCCTGAACCAACGACAAGGTTTTCAACGAATCCTGTGTAAGTTCCGCCAAAAATCAAATCTGTTTCACAAAGGTTTCTTCGGTATGAATTGTAAGGAGTTGAAGTGGTTTGCAAAAGAGAAAAGTTTACATCATATTTTTCTATTGAAGTATTATCAATGGTACGATAGTAGCCGTTGCCATTGTTGAAAAATGAGTGATATGTTGTGGTTAAACCAGCAACGGCACCTACCAATGCAATTGTGCCTGTGGGTAATAATGACGGAGAATAGGTTGAAACAAAAACACCACTACTAGAGGTGTAATGAACGAGCAACTCGTTAGCATTGTTTTTAGCTAATACAGGTGAACCAATGGTACTCAAGGTCGTGGAAGATTGATAATTGGTTGGCGATGTGCGTTTATAAAGTATATCAAGGGGTGCACTTTTATAATATACATATTCTTGTGACCCGATAACTATTGTTGAAATGTCGGAACTATTCAAACTACCTGTTCCGCTTCCAACAACTGATGCATCAACAAGTTCGTCGGCGTTAATTGCGAAAGTTGTCATGTTTACAGACAAACGAAATAAACCGTTAGATCTTAAAACATAATGAATTAAACTACCATCGTGAACAACTCCTTCGCTGTAACTGCCTGTAATTGGAAGTGAATAACCACTCATGTTTACTATTGGGTCTGACAATCCTGGAACCAATTTGTACAAAAACAGATTACGTCCAGTTGTCGTTGTTGTTTGCAGCGCCAATATAACAGTATCAATGCTTTTAGCAATTAACGCAGAGATTGAGCTGGCCGTGATGTCTATGCTGTGAGATAAATTTAGACTGTCATAACTCAACATGTCTCCATGCGCGTTAAATTCGCCGTAAGTTAATTTTGTTGCATTAATTGTGCGCCTGAATGCAGCGGCATAAAAATAATTCTCCCCATTTTTGGTCATTAAGCTTTGATAGCGATTGGAATGACTTTGATTTGCAAACGGAAAAATTGATTTTGAAAATTGGGCTTGAATATTTTCGATAAAGAATAGACAAATTAGAAGTAATGAAGTTTTCATGCAAGCAATTTAGTTGTTTTGCAAGAGAACGGTAAAAACTAATAGTAGGTTGGGATTTTATTAAACAGGCACAACAAAACAAAAGATCAATTTGCTTCCAACGCTGCAATCAAACTCCCAAAAGTGGGTTGTTCGAGCACAACAATTCTTTGAAAACTAAGGTGTTTTTGTATTGCTTTTTCTGTGCTTTCTCCCCAAGCGATTACTGCATGGTAGGCGTGATTTGGGAAATTTATTAGTGTTGCTTCCACATTACTCGGACTTGTGAAAACGTGAATATTGGCGCTTGAAAAAGCAGCCGTATATCCTACAAGTCGAGTTGAGTAAGCGTGGGTGAAGGTTTGTTGAATTGGTGACAGGTATGCGCCAAAACTCTTTAAACTTTTGTCTGAACAAGGATAAAACACTTTTTTTTCTCCAACCCAAGCGGCAAAGCGCTGAACTTCTTCTTCATTTACGGTAGAAGCTACAAATGAGGTGGAATAACCCAAGAAGCGAACAAGTTTGGCTGTTGCCTCACCTGCGCACGCAATGTTAGTAGGCGCGGGAGGCGTGTGTTGTTCAAAATAGGCTAATGCACTGTTTTTGCTTCCAAAAAACAGGACATCAAAGTTTTCTGGTTGCTTAAAGGGATGAATGGTGATTGAAATGCCCGATTCTGCAACCAATGTCCATTTATTTGTGGTACAAAAAGTTGCTAGTTCACGTGAATCTGCAAGTGATTTGCTTATAAAAATTGTATGCGCTGCAGTGGTCAGTTTCAAGTATATCGGAAGTTAAACTTCTTCATTATTGCCCTGGTTTAAATCTGCCAATACCAAATCTACAATACCAGAAACATTTTCATGCTGGTAATGGCGCACATTAGCCGCTTCGTTTAGGTTTTGAGCGTAGCTGACGTATAAATTTTGTAAATCTGGACAATATACCCCAAGCGGCAATTGACAGCCACCATCAAGTCGATTTAATATGGTTCGTTCTACTTTTATCAATTCGGCAATTTCCGGATGGTTTAGTTTACTGATAACGGCAGCAATTTCCGGGTGATCAGATTTAATTTGTAAGCCTAAAACTCCTTGAGCTGGAGCCGGAACAAAATCGGTCGGGTCAAGCACTTTCACTACAAATTCACTCAAATCAATTTGTAAGCGATCAACACCAGCTTTGGCAAGCATAATAGCATCGTAAGCGCCACTGCGCAATTTTTCGATGCGCGTAGGCACATTACCCCTTAAATCGGTAATTTTTAAATCGCTGCGGTGACGTAAGAGTTGTGATTTTCTTCTGGCAGATGAGGTACCTACAATTGCATTTTCTTTAACGTGCAATGGAAAGTCTGGATCGAATGCTTTTTTGGAAATTAATAATAATTCGGCTGGCGATTCACGTTCTGAAACAGCAACTATTTCAAGTCCAGCAGGCGGATTCGTTTCCAAATCTTTGTGTGAATGAACGGCAACATCGATGGATCCTTCGAGTAAGGCAATTTCAATTTCCTTCGTAAAAAAACCTTTTCCTTCTAATTTATCGAAACTCAAATCTTGAATAGCATCACCTTGTGTAATGATGATTTTGATTTCAACTTCAGAACCCAAGGCTTCTAGTTGCGCTTTTACATGGTGTGCTTGCCACAAGGCTAAATCACTACCACGAGATCCAATTATTATTCGTTTCACAACTAGTTTTGTATTAAAATTTCTTTCGCCATGAGCATAGGAAGACTCATGTATTTCTTTTCCATGTAAGCAATTACCTTCTCTAATGTTTCTTTCGATTCTTCGTCAAGTTTTTGAATTTCTTCCACAAACACAGTGTTTAATGCATTGGCGGTTATTTCTTTGACTTTTTGCGGCACACAACGCATAGCCAATTCAACCTTGCGTTCTTTGTGAAGGGCATCAAATTCGATCATAGCTTGTGCAATTATAGCCTCAACGTGTTCTAATTCTTGCGCTCGGGCTTGTTGATTTTCTTTAGACACTTTTTGTAAATAATCTACAGAAATGTGATTTACTTTATGCTTTAAAACAATTTCAGGTGCCAAATCATGTGGAATGGAAAGGTCAATAATTATTTTTTTGTCTTTATCTGTACCAAGTAATTGCTCGTAAATTGGCAACGTTATCACTGCTTGATCTGACCCTGTACACGTAATAATAACATCAAAACCACCCATATACGTAGCTAAATCAGCTAAGGGTTTTGCGGTTCCTCTTAAGTCTTTTGCTAAAGATTCAGCCTTGCTTAACGTGCGGTTAAAAACTGTAAAATTTTTGAAACCATGTTTTTTCAAAAACCTTCCCATGTTGTTGTTGGTTGCCCCAGCGCCTATGATTAGTACACGCGCATCCAGCGATACATTTAAATCGCGCAAGTGTAAATAAGCTAGCGAAACAACTGAAACCGGTCGAGTAGAAATAGCCGTATTGGTATATACTTTTTTGGCCGTTTCAATGGTTTGACGCATTAAAAGACGAATAAAGTCACCTGATAACCCCATTTTTTTCGAGTTCTCGAATGCATTACGCACTTGTGTGATTATTTCACGCTCACCAATAATCATCGAATCGATGGAAGAGGTAAGGCGTAATAAGTGTTCCACCGCGGTTCTAGCGTAATAGAATTCTGCACCGGCAGTTAAACGCTCAATTTTTGCTTTGCTCAATTCAGGATAATGTTGCACCAACATATGGAACATCTCAGTTTTTCCAATTTCCGCAGCACTGCAACACGCAAACTCTACACGATTACAGGTTGACAAAAACATCATTTCATCTAATTGCAACCCTTGTTTTATAGCATTAAGTCTTTCTTGTTGTTGATCTTCAGGAATATGCAAGCAACCAATTTCGGAAACCTCGAAGTTTCGGTGTGTAAAGGCAATGAATGTAAATTGTTGTAATTGCATATCTAGTGCAAAAATCGTCACAAGCCTTGGTTCTATTGTCATAATAGTGTCATAAACCCGCAATTTAGATTTATTCTAGATAACTTTGTTTTTAAGCCAATTGGAAAATTGATTTGAATTAAAAAACACCTTTTTTTCCCACAACGTTTTTGATAGGAAACGAGATCTTCCCAAATGCTTCGGTACTATTCAAACTGTCAACCATAAAAAGAAAATTGGTTTTTTTGTACCTTAGTAAACCGTTGTTGGTGCTGCTGCTATCGGTTTTAGGGAATTGACTTCCAGAATATAGGTATAGATGGTTTTTTTTATATGCCATTTTTAATTCGGGAGAAGTTAAAAACC
>JAYSRU010000240.1:0-8100 GCA_043720875.1 Crocinitomicaceae bacterium | reverse complement strand
CTTATTTGACTGCTAAAACGGGTTTAATACGCAATAAAATAATAGTTTTTCTTCATTTTGAACTCTTCCGTGAATTGATCTTGAGAGAAAGAACTTGCATTTGCCAACCATCTTTTCATGGTAGAAATTTTTAAACCACATTCATCCAATAATTGAAATACAGCTTGTGGAGTAGCGTCATAAAATTCGCTTGCACCAAGGCCATTGAAAAAGGAATTAATAGAATCGAGTTACGTTTAGTTCATGTTTACAAAGAGGACGAAAACAAGGTCATCGAAATAATTACAAATCAGCTAGATAGGGATGCTAGAACTATAGCAGATCTGTATAAAAAGCGTTGGGATATTGAATTATTTTTTCGAGGCAATGAAACAAAACCTACAGATTAAAACTTTCATCGGAACAATTGAAAACGCTGTAAAATCTCAGATATACATCGCATTTACGACGTGTTTATTGTTACAATTAATCATGAGAACTGTCGCAAAAAAGAAACACACTTTTTCCAATTTTGTAGAAAAAATAAGAATGTGCTTAACTTAAGCTTACCCTCGATTATGTTTGCAATCAAATTAGCGAAGGAACCAAAAAAGTTAGAGGAAAGCCTGAATGTGAATTTGAGTTTGAGTTTGAGTTTAAAACGGACTTATTCTCTTAATTACTTCAATTATAGAAGCCATTTTATTGAGCTATAGAGCTAAATATTCATTTCTAAGAAAACTTTCGGATATAGTGAGATAATATGTAAAAATACGATCCTCTTTCTTAAAAATCAACATGTAGTATTACCTGATTCTATTCTGAATATCTTTCGTTTGAAGGGATAAATAATATAGGAATCATTGAATATAAATCACTGATTTAATAAAATATTGGGTCAACGTTTTTTTTTGAGAATTTTTCAACAAACACTTCCCCGCTTTACTTCAAAAAACTTATCCAAATTAACAAAATTCGGAAAATGAATTATATAATATGAATCATACCATCCTTGAAAACGGCAAAAAGATTCATTCCCGCTTCTTGTCTAACTTCGATAATAACAGCATGAATTTGGTTTGCCGACCTATCAAAACTCTTTACCTGTATTTGTTTATTAAATTTCTCATCCATGATTCTGTCAACACAAGAATTATCTGAGTCCAAATGATTTCGCTTCATTATTGAACTCGACTTAGCTTGATACATTCTGGTTGGATTGGTAAACGACTTGTCATCTTTCTTGTCATAAAATTGAAAATTCCGATAAAACAACTTCAAATAGATACGATTGATTACATCGTCTTTAAATGCTTTAACCTGTACAAATCCTTTATTTGTTATAAAATAATCCAAAACTGCCATGTCCGCCTATATTAAAGATACACTCAAAAGATACTATGTAAAAATACGAACCTATTTCTTAAAAATTAACACGTAGTATTACCTGATTTTTATACATAAATCAATTCCAAAAATTGGAATTAGTTTTTTCTGAAATAGCTGTTATACTTTATAAATCCCATTTTTTATGGCATAAATCACTAACTCAACAGAATTTTGTGTCAACGTTTTTTCAAAAATTTTTATTCGGTGCCCCTCAACCGTTCTGCAACTAATAAATAGCTTTTCCCCAATGTCTTTACTTTTTAGTCCGCTACAAATTAAAAGAATAATTTCAATTTCCCGTGTTGTCAAATTGATAATTGAGTTGTCAATCTGTGGCTTATTCTCTAAAAATAATTTACTTACCAAAGCGTGCGTAACAATTTCATCAAAATAAAAACCCTTATCTTCCACAGAATAAATAGCCGCTACTAATTTTTCAAAATCGCTATGTTTGGCTAAGAAACCCTTTGCTCCCAATGCTATACATTCAGAAACCACCGCAATTTCATTGTACGCACTAAACATAATGGAAGCCACGTGTGGAAAATCAACATGAACCCTTTTTAATAACTCGCGCCCATCCATTATTGGCATTTCAATGTCAAGTAACAGAATGTCTACATTTTTAATTGCCAATTCTGCAAGTGCTTCTTGTCCATTTCCGACATGAAATTCTACGACAATATCTGGTTCTTCAGCAAAAAGTAAAACTAAACCTTGTCGCACCATAAGGTGGTCTTCCACAATTCCGATTTTAATTCGTTTTATCATCTACTAAAGGTATTGTAAACATTATTTTTGATGCTAATTCATTCTGATAATCAAGTTTTCCATTCAATAATAGCGTTCTTGATTTTAGGGAATCCAAACCGATTCCGAGGGAAGAATCGGATAAACGTACAAAGTCGAGATTTGAAATCCCATTTCCATCGTGCACTATTTCGAGCATTAATCGAAATGGTTCATAAACTAAATTCACATGAATATGAGTGCACGTTTCATGTTTTAGCACGTTTTGAATTAATTCTAAGCCTATTCTATAAATATTGAGGGCAACGGTATCACTCAACTTAATATTTTCTGGATTCGTTTCTTTAAAACATGATTCCACTCCATGTAGGTTAGTGATGAAGGAATTCAAAGCATTAGCCAAACCGTACCTAAACAATACTTGCGGTGATAAATCTCTTGTGATGCTTCCAATTTGTTCAATTATCTCATCCAACAATTGTTTCTCTTGCTTCATTTCAACAACGGCATCATTCTTTGGCGACCTTAATTCTCGTTCACGTTTTGTCAACATCAACTTTAATGCAGAAAGATGCGGGTTTATGCTGTCATGCATATTCATAGCAATTTTTTTTCGCTCCGATTCTTGTGTAATGATCACCGATTGAAGTAATTCTACTTCTTTGTTTTTTATTGAAAGAACATAGGTATTCTCTCGTTCTTTCATTTTCCGTTGATACAAGGCAACAAATACAATAATTACCAGGATTAACGCGAGTGTCACAACACTACCAGCTATGACGGTTAAAAGAATTAATTTTTCATTTTCCATACTCCTCGAGCCAAAATTAAATTATAAATAATTGTTGAAATGAAATGAATTGGCCATGTATAATTTAATAAGTTATAATTTTCAGAGCGAATAAAATCTTCAAACAAAAGAAGATAAAAAGTTGATCCATAGAAAACAAGAAAGGAAGATACTATCAAGAATTGTGGATTATTGAAAAGATTTTCAACTTGCATTTCCAGACCCAATTTGTAAAAATACAGCAGCGACAAAAGTACGATTAGAATGGATAAAATACAGTTAGAAAAAGCATTATTGGACAAATAACCTTGCGCATGAAAAAATAAGTATATAGCACTTGTCATAAATAAAGTTAGCATAACTTGAATACTCTTTTTTGTAAGCTTATCCTTAAATAAGGACAAAAAAATACTAAGAATTAATGCACCCGTAAGGATAGTATAAACGTGATAAATCGGATTGTTGTTTTGATATATTGGGGCGCATACTAACGCTAATACATCTGAAATAATTGTTATGCTACCTAAAACTAATAGCGCCCTTCTAAGTTTAAGAAAGGCGCTATTTTTAATAAAAATTAATAATAAAATTGGGAGAAATTGAATGCCAATTGAAAAATACATTACAAAATCAAACATTCCTATTTCTAGATTAGCTATTTAAACTATTCGATCTACCACAACGTGAAGGACACGGTACAGCTCTATCCAAAATTATTCCATTGTGCAGATCGTCTTCAGTTGCTGTTGCACCGACCAAAACCAATACTTTAACATCATTTTCATCCATTCCGAAATAAATACGAATTCCTTCACAACTTGATTGTGCGAGAACATTGTTTAGGTGTTCTTTACCGATGAAGTAGCCTTTCACATCTCCTGAGTTCATTTGACTTCTATAATTAGCAGTTAGTTCTGCTGCTGTTGCTAATGTGATTTGCTCACCTTCTCTTCCATTAAATGCCATAATTCTCGTTTTAGTTTGACCAAATATAAACTAATTATTCAACTTATTTAACACTTTGAAACTAAAAAATAAAGTGAAAAAAGTTAAGTATCTAACTAGCTGTTGATTGTATAATAACACACTATAAAAGTCACGTAGTTCTACCCTTGTAAACACGTAGAACTACCTGCTAAATTGTTCAATATTTGGGTATTCACACTTATTGCGGTCATTAATTCATTTCACTATTTTTGTACTATTTAAAGCTGAATGAGGTATTACGTTAATAAACAAGATAAACCCAAAGAGTACAATGTTGTGCATCACGCAACGTGTCTATTTTTACCACACGAGAACAATAGAGTTGATCTTGGAGAATTTGTTTCAATAAACGATGCGCTACCACATGCAAAATTAATTCACAAGAAGGTAATTGGATGCTCTTTCTGCGCCAATAATTTTGACAATGAATAGCATTTTAATTTAGGACAACTGCATGGTACAAATCTTAATCCATGAAACAACTGCGATAATCTAATATTGTTATTTCAGTAAAAAATATAAATAATATGGAAAATTATTTGATCGATCGATTTCTAATTCATTTTTGATCAATTCTATCTCTTGCATTTTAATGATATTCTCAAAATGTTCGATTTTGTTAAAACAATTGAATTGATGTTTGACAATCATTTTTGCCCAGTTTTTTTTATCATGTTTCAAGGCTTGAAATGCTGGGAAATTTGTTACTCCAATCTTAACACAATTATAGTTGAGTTTCAAAAATTCAATATTTTGTACTAGATTATCATCCATTCCATTTTGCAGTGCTATTTGATAATCAAATTCTAAATCCATCATTATTTTTTCAAAGCCATTTGATATTGTACTCCAAAATAGTTGATTTCGTGTACAATTCAATAAATGGTGACATTAAGTCACAAAAATAATTCAGAATATATTTTGAAACAATAGGTATTTATACCTGTTTTTTATATGGCTAGACGTCAATTGAACTCGAATATTTTTTTCACATTCTGGTTTTTCGCAAATATTCCATTCAGTAAATTTAAAATTCTTGTTTAAAATTCTTGTTTAAAATTTTAGACATCATCTCTGTAAACCAAGTGCAGTAGGTACAAAAAAGATAATTCGATAAGGTAAATGATATTTTTTTTCATAATTTCTTAATTTAATTAGCCGCTTGTACTAACATACAAGCGGCTTTTTTAGGTAAAAAGAGGTTGTAATTAAGTTTACAGCTATTCTAGTTCCAAGAGCCAAGTATTCGCATACGTTGGTGTTTGCTTTCTCCTTTCTTCATTTGCTATCTCAAAGTCATTTGAGTACAACACGTAAACATTATAGATGCTAATTGATTTATGAAATGCAATTTTTGCAATTTCCTCACCAAGGAGAGGTCGTTCATCTCGAAATTTAACAGCATTAGTTTTTATGCTATAAGATCCAATCACAACATAGTAACCATTTGGCAATGGAGTCCCATTTTCGTCTAAAAAATCTACCGATTTTAAGGTTTTATACCCTTTTACTATGGTATCTGTCAGATTAGAATTAGAGTCCATTTCAATGTGATTCATTTGATCTAGTATTGAATAAATTGAGTCAATTTTTGCTTGTTCTAATTCTCTTGAATGATAGGTTTTATTTCCTTCAGATCTGATGTCTTGCAATTCATCTTCAATACGCATTATTTGAGCTTCATTGTTATCCGTGCGTTTACGTAACTCTTCCAATTCTAGATCATGTTGATCTAGCCTTTTCTTCGTATCATTACCGAATTGATAACTCAGCATAAACTCATTTGTAGAGCCGGTATATGAACGGATCTTACTCACACCAAAATCATGCGAATACCCCGCTGAAATTTGTTTAAAGCGTACACCTGCACTCATACCAACAGCATAATTGCTGCGATAAGTTATTGCCATCCAACCCCATTGTTTCCAATCCAAAACTGCATTCATGTCGTATTGAACTGGAGCACCCTTCACGCCTCGAACCAGTAACATTGGATACGCAGTTAACCCTTTTATTTTCTTAATTTCAAACACATATTTTGCTGTTCCAACAAAGTGTTGTTGCATGTCAAAGTAACTGGTTGCACCATTTGCACTACGAAAACGCGTTTGATTGCCCAATAATTGAGGAATTGCTATGCCAACTTCTAATTGCTTCCAGTGATATGCAACTCCAAAATCAGCACTAAACACCGTACGATGTATTTTTTGACTCAAAATTGTTGGATCGTTTATATCCCTGGCGATCGCTTGGTCATAATTAATTGTATTATCAATTACACCCGCAGACATTCCGAACGTCAATTTACGATCACTTCCAAGATTCAACGCATAGGAATAGTTTCCTGAAACGCCTGTTCTACTTATGATACTCGTCACATCAGAATATGCTTTTAAACCCAACCCAATTCCTTTCATGCTTGTGGGTGCGTCGAACGTTAGATAGGTGGTTTGAGGAGATCCCGAAATACCGCTAAATTGTGATCGATGGGTTAGAAAAACATTCATGTTATCGTTTGCACCGGTGAAAGCAGAATTGAGCATAAATGGATTCATGAAATAATGACTTCCAAGGGGTAACTGTTGTGCACTTACTGCAATCGAAGCGAGTAAGCTACTTAATATTAGGCAAAATTTTATATGTCTCATGATACTAGTTTTTAATTCGTTAATTCAATTAATTATTTATGAAGAATTGATACAGGTCCTTTGTAGGTCTTATCAGATCCTTGAAATTTTAGAACATAATAATAGGTTGCATCTGGCAATAATTTCCCATTATGTGTTCCTCCCCATGAATTATCATAATTTGACGATTCATACACCAACTGCCCTTCACGATTCACAATCATGACTTCTGTGTTTGGATAGAATTCTATATTTTCAATAATCCATGTATCATTTTTAGCATCTTCATTGGGCGTTAAAATATTTGCTATCACAACATTCATATCAAAATCAACTGTCACTCTTATTGAATCCATGGCAATACAACCATTAAAATCAGTACCTGTAAGAATGTATGTTGTTGAAACTGTTGGATTAGCTGTTGGATTAGGGATTGTGATATCAGATAATCCAGTACTTGGAGACCAATTCCAATCAATTATGGCAGCACCAATAGCAGTTAAATCGATCGAATTCCCTGCACTAATCGTAATATCAGAACCTGCATTTACAAATGCTGTTCCAATTGGTGAAACAATTACCGTATAGTAAGCTGTATCAGATTGAGGAATAATACATGAAGGATTTCCTGCGACTATCATTTGTAAATTCACCGTGTCGCCTGCGTCTACCATTGAAGCAGTATAGGTTGGGAAAACACTAGTGCTGTCAGTAAGTATTCCAGCGCCATTATGACTCCAACTTGGTGTTCCATTTGAAGCACTTGCACCTAGAATTGTTACTTCTTCACCATTCGGACATATTGTTGCCGTACCTCCTGAAATAGCTACCGGCAATGGATTAACATCCAACGTATACGAAGTTATCGCTTGATTTGGGGCACATGCATTTGTGCTATTCACTGTCATCGTTAAAACAACTGTGTTTCCCTCATCTGAAGAGGCACTTGTATATGTTGGAGATGAAGTAGTTCCATTCGCAATTCCTCCTAAACCATTGGTAGTCCAATTAATTGAACCAAAATTGCTCGTAATTCCAGATACCGTAATAAGCTCACCAGCGCACAGCGAAGCACTTCCCGTTCCAATTGCACGCGGTAATGAATCGATTGTTACTATAGATTCTAATACTGAAACATCGATACATCCACCCGAAAAAACAGTCCGCTTAAAATAAATTACAGGCATCGCATAGGTGCCTTCATCTATAAGATAGTTCGCTGAATTATTTATCGCTAATGCTGGTGAAAATATACCGCCAGAAGTAGCGCTATACTCCCATAAATAGCAATAAAGACCCGCTCCACCGGAAACTGTTCCTCCAACAAGTGTCCCTCCTGAGTTTTCACAAATCGAAATATTCGATCCACTTGTATTTCCTACTATAAAAGGATTTATTTTTAAACTACCTATTGTACTTGTTCCTGTACACATACCTGTAGTTGAAACTGTATAGAAAAAAGTACCCGTTACCGTTGGTGTTCCACTTATTGTAAGAAACCCACCCGCAAAATTGGTGATCAACCCACTAGGTAATCCAACAACACTTGCGCCAGTAGCGGTACCCCCAACTTGATAA
>JAYSRU010000239.1:0-2885 GCA_043720875.1 Crocinitomicaceae bacterium | reverse complement strand
AAATACCAGCATTGTCTTTTCCTAAACCAACGTATCCCAAGTTGTTGTAGCTAAAAGCAACCCCACGCCAAGTTCCGTTTATTGGAAAATCTGCCATTCTTGTCCAACTGTTTACTGCTGGGTCATACCTCCATGTTTCGGCAAGCGCATTGAACCCAAATGTTTTTCCACCAACTACATACATTTTATCATTCACCACAAAAGTCATTCCGCCAGATCTTCCGGCTGCAGGTAAAGGCGCTTTCTGGATCCAACTATTCGTAGTCGGGTTATATTCCCACAAATCATTCAAATAATTACCCGCGTCATTGGCACCGCCAAAAATATATCCTTTGTTGAGGACGGCACAATCGAATGCATATTGTCTTTCCATATTCGAAGGTAAGGAAGCGGTTGGCGACCAAGTTTCTGAAGGTAGATCGAAGGCATAAAAGTCATTGGTGCACGACCAACCAACCTGTAAACCTGTACCACAATATACTTTATCCCCTATTTTAAATGAGCTCCCATCGTCTCTGGCAGTGCCTGGAAAATTATCAATTTGACTCCAGTTTTGAGCGTAGGTGAAGTTATTGAAGCATAAGAATAATAGTATCATCTTCATCTCACTTCCATTTTTGTATTCCAAGTCATTCCTTCTGCTTTTACCGAAATATGGTATAGTCCTTTGGCTAAACTGTTAAGTGCAATCAGTTGCCCTGTATTTAAATCTGTTGTATTTGCATAAACGATTTTTCCTGTGTTATCGTATACTATGAGTTCTGCCAAACCAGTATGGGTAAGAGCCACCGTAAAATTGCCTTCGTTTGGGTTGGGGAAAAGTGTGAGCTGATTATAACTGGTTGGCACAGGTGCAAAGACAACGGTTATCGGAAAAACATGCGCAATTGTATCGTTGCACGCAATTGTTTTTATGCCAATGCTATAATTACCTTCTTGAGCATAGCTGTGCGTGAAGGTAATTTTTTCCAAGGTATCAGCATAATTAGACTCTTGTTGTACCGATGCCCCATCACCCCAATTTACTTCCGAAAATGCAAAATGGTTGGCAAAATTATGAACGGTAAGCATAGCATAGTTTTGAGATAGTAAAATGCTGTCTTTTGGGTCTTCAAACAAGCCTATGCAGTTCATGCGCATTAGCCAACCGTCTTCGTTATTTGTTAAACTATCTTGAAATACATAACCCGAAACCAAATAATCGTTATTCGGCGTTTTTATTAAATCTGTGATGTAATTATCGCTGGTGCGAATTTTTAACTTCCGAAACCATTTACTGACACCATCTTTAGTAATATTTTGAATAAATGCCATGGGGCGGTTATTAATGCTATTTGTCATTCTACCAATCAAGGTAAATGATAAATCTGAATTTTGAATCGCATATTCGTATGCATTATGGCTTACAATTTCTATTCCTGGATATTCTGGAAGTGTATAATTCCATAGTTCATTGCCGAGATTTCCTAGCAGGTATATTTTTGGTCTTTTTGTACCTAATGCGTCTGTAAATGACCCAAAAATCAAAATTAAAGAATCATTAGTTGTTAATAAATTTCCAAAATTATATCCATGTTCAACAATCTCGTTCGTCCAAAAAACATTCCCTTGTTTATCACAGTTTTGAATAACCATGTTATAATTACTACTTGTAATTTCCTTCGTGCTTGTAGCAATGAATGTTTCGTTTATAAAGGGTTTAATAGATGCTCCATATTGATTTAGCCCTTCATTAAATAAAATATCTTGACTAATAATCCCATTTGTATCAAGTAGCAATAATCGTTTGTCTTTATTGTTTATCGTAACTTCTTTGGTGCCTAAAATTATTAAAGTTGAATCATCAAGTGCTAGCAAAGAAAAAAAAACTGAATACGGACTTAATTGGTCATACTTTTTTTCCCAAATTAAATCTCCTGTTAAACTGATTTTTTGAAGAATGGGTTGTATACTGTCTGTGTGCAATACACTCGTAATAATATAAAAATTATTACCAATACGAACAGATTCTCGCCCCACCGCTCCAATAATGCGATTAGTATCTCCAATTATCCTAGTTCTTACATTAAGACCAGTTAATGGATCAATAAAACGAACAATACGCGTATCAAATCCACCTAAACTACTCAGCTGTGCAAATCCAAAAACGACTAAGGTATCACTTTTTAAATGCAGACTTAAGTTAGCACTATGATGTTGGTTATAATGATGATTAACATTAAAATAATTCTGCCCAAATGCAAAAACACTTGGACAGAAAATAAATAAAAGGAAGGCTTTCATATCTACTTACGAAGAATCATTCGTTTCACTTCTTGAATTTTATTTTCAGTACTTACCTTCACTAAGTATTGACCAGCCTCAAGATGAGTAACATCCAATTCTACCTGTAATCCGTTAGAAGTAATTGTTTTGACAACATTTCCAAGTAGCGAATAGATTGTGATTTCTTTTTTACCTTCTTCTTTAAACTTTAGAGACACAAAACCATCTGTTGGATTAGGATATAACTGAAATAATTCCAATTCAACGAGTGTAATATGTTTTTGACCTTCATTTCGTTCATCACTTACATTAAATTGCATCGTTCTAGTTCCATTCAAATCATACCCATCCACATAAGGTAAATTTAGCTGTACGAAATTAAAAATTGAATTAATGGTTGGCGCTAGGGCTTCATTTTTAAGTGCAATTCCCTCTAAAATGTTTTGCTCGTCTTTCGTTATTGCAAAAATTCCACCTTCGCGATAATTTATCTTCAATAAAGTGGTGTATAAACTACAGAAATCTGACATTGCTTTGCGCTGTGTAGAATCGGATGCTGGTAAGGCAAGCGCTATAGCCTCTAAGCTTGCAATGTGCATTTTTGCAACCGTGCTGTCACG
>JAYSRU010000238.1:0-2891 GCA_043720875.1 Crocinitomicaceae bacterium | reverse complement strand
CTCATATAAACCCAAGTCTCGGGTTGGTTTCTTTTTGTAGTATCATTTATTTGGAGTATATTTTTAAGCAATTGAGTTGAAATTTCAGCTCAAATTTTTTCCTATTTTTGTAACTAAAAGAAACCTATGCTTTCGAAGAAATCAAAATATGCAATAAAAGCCTTAGTCTGTATCGCTGAAAACTACGGTAATGCTGCTCCACTTAAAATTTCTGAGATTTCTGAACGAGAAAAAATTCCAAGAAAGTTTCTAGAAACGATTATGGTCGAATTGCGTAATCAAGGGTTTGTGCATAGTAAAATGGGAGCAAATGGAGGTTATTCCTTAGCAAAAACGCCAGATACAATTGTGTTATCGCAAATCATTAGACTTTCTGGCGGACCATTGGCCTTGTTGCCGTGTGCCAGTTTAAATTTTTACGAACGTTGTGAAGAATGCGTGGATGAAGCTACCTGTAGTTTAAGACAAGTTATGCAAGAAGTACGTGACGTAACACTTCAAATTTTATCCAAAACGAGTTTAGCAGATTTGATAGCGAGAGAAAAGAGCCTGATTCAAGCATTAGGAATGTAGTAGGGAATGCTTTAACTCCTATAAAAACCATAGACTTTATATTTTAATTTGAAAAACAGTTGTTTTATTGAAATAAATGTAGTTGCTTTGCACGAAATTTAATAGTAATCTATTAATGTAGTAGATTACTAAAACAATAAGTAACGAATTTATAGCTCACATAATGGCAACTTTTAGAGAAGGTATTGAAAATTTAACATCATATCATACTAAAACTATAGTAGATAAGGATCTTGTCGAATTGGGTGAAAAAATCCAAGCCTTTAAGGATGGAACTATCCATGAAGATAAGTTTAAGGCATTGCGCTTAGCGCGTGGAGTTTATGGACAGCGTCAACAAGGCGTGCAGATGATCCGCATCAAATTGCCATTTGGAAAAGTTACCACAAAACAGTTACTTAAAATTTGTGATGTTTCAGATGAATACAGCACCGGGAGGTTGCACATCACTACACGGCAAGACATTCAAATTCATTATGTGAGTTTGGATCGAACGCCACAGTTGTGGGCAGAACTAGAACAAGAAGATGTTACCTTGCGCGAAGCATGCGGCAATACGGTGCGTAACGTTACCGCAAGTTCAATTGCTGGCATCGATCCCCAAGAACCCTTTGATGTTTCTCCTTATGCCGATTTAGTGTTTCGCTACTTTTTACGCAAGCCTTTTGGGCAAGAATTGGGTCGTAAAATAAAAATTGCATTTAGTTCTAATGATACGGATGATGCCTATGCTTTTATACACGATTTTGGATTTATTCCTAAAATTTTAAACGGCCAAAAAGGATTTAAGGTACTGGTTGGTGGTGGCTTAGGTGCACAACCGATTTTAGCTCAAATTGCGTATGAATTTCTGCCTGAAAATGAAATTATTCCATTTATTGAAGCTTCAATTCGGGTATTTGATCGCTACGGTGAACGCAATAACCGCAACAAGGCGCGTTTGAAATACTTAATTGCAAAAATTGGTTTTGAAGCTTTCAAAAACTTGGTTGAAATAGAGAAAAGTGCTGTGCAATTCAATGTAGCAGAAGATTTCAAGTTGTCGGATGAGGTGTCCAAGGTATTTGCAGACGCACCAGCAATTCAACTTGAAAAATTGCTCCTTTATTACGACGATGCCCTGTTTGCAAACTGGGTGAGATCCAACGTATTTATTCAAAAGCAAAAAGGATACTTTGGTGTATTTATTAAGGTTGTGATTGGAGATTTTACTACAGACCGCGCTAGAATTCTTGCAGAGATTGTGCAACGCTATGCAGCAGATGATATTCGTTTCACGATAGATCAAAATATATTGTTGAAGTTTGTTTTGCCGCATAATTTATACAACTTATTTACTACCTTAAAAACAGTTGGGTTTGCAGATACGGGTTACAATTCGTTGGCAGATGTTACGGCTTGTCCGGGAACTGATACCTGTAATTTGGGTATTGCTAACAGCACCGAAGTGGCGCGTGTAATTGAAAGTGTAATTCGTTTAGAATTTCCAGAATTAGTTTACAACAAAGACATTAAGATTAAAATTAGTGGTTGTATGAATTCATGTGGTCAGCATGGCTTGGCACACATTGGTTTGCATGGCAGTTCGATGAAAGTGTTGGATAAAACAGCACCTGCTTTACAATTGTTATTGGGCGGCGGCAATCTGGGAGATGGTGTTGGACGTATTGCAGATAAAGTTATCAAATTTCCAAGTAAACGGGTAGTGGAAGTTATTCGCACCTTGCTACATGATTTTTTGAATACGCAAGAAGATGGAGAGCAGTTTAATGAATATTACGAGCGTCAAGGAAATAAATATTTCTATGGATTGATTAAGCCCTTGGCAGCCGTAGATAATTTGACAGCTACCGATTTTATCGACTGGGGAAGTGAAGACAAATTCAAAACTCAAATTGGAGTAGGAGAGTGTGCTGGGATTGTAATCGACTTGGTTGCAACCTTAATTTACGATGCGGAAGAAAAAGTGTTGGATGCCGAAAATGCCTTGGCAGAAAATCGTTTTGCAGATGCAGCGTACTTCACCTATGCTGCGGCTATTCATACAGCGAAAGCATTATTGCTGAATGAAAAAGTGCAGTGTAACACTCAAATTGGGGTGATGCAAGATTTCGATCTTCACCTCGGTATGCGTTTCGGATTTGATGCTGAAAATTCGTTTAACCGAATGGTCATGCAAATTCACGAAACAAACAAAACACAATTATTCGCTACAAATTACCTCACAACGGTAAAACAATTTATTCAAAAAGCAAAAACATTAAAATGAAAGCACAAATAACATTAGTCGGGGCAGGACCTGGCGATATAGATTTAAT
>JAYSRU010000237.1:0-2899 GCA_043720875.1 Crocinitomicaceae bacterium | reverse complement strand
TAAAGAACCGTTGTGATGGCGTATAGCCTAACACTTTAATGCCAGATTTAAATTCTTTCGTTAAGGTATACGCGTAATACGCCATCGTTAAACCTCCAAGATCTGCAATGTTTTCTCCCATAGTTAATTCTGGGTTTACACAATGCCCTTCAATCGGGCAGAAGTTCGAAAACGTTTCTCCCAATGTTTTTGTGCGCTCGTCAAATTTCGTACGATCGTCTTTTGTCCACCAGTTGGAAAATGAACCATCTGCTGCGAATTTAGAACCGAAATCATCAAATCCGTGTGTGAATTCATGACCGATAACCATTCCAATTCGTGCATAATTTACAGCATCTTCCGCGCGTTCATCAAAGAAAGGAGGTTGCATTATTCCAGCAGGAAAAGCGATTTCATTTAGCAAAGGATGGTAATAGGCATTCACCATGTGCGCAGGCATTCCCCATTGACCTTTATCTACTGGTTTACCTAATTCCGCATAATTCTTTTGCAGTGAATATTCGGTTAGGTTGTCAATGTTTGCAATGTAATCTTCTCTACTGATGTGAAGTTTACTGAAATCTTCCCATTTGTCTGGATAACCTAACTTTCTTCCAATACTTTTCAATTTAATCAAGGCTTCCTTTTTAGTAACATCGGTCATCCACGAAAGATTTTTTATTCTACCTTCGAAAGTGATTAACAAGTTGTCTACCATGGTGTTTACTTTATTCTTCGCTTGTTCTGAATAATATTTTTCTACAAACGCTTTTCCTAATACTTCGCCAATCGGATTCCCTGTTAATTCTTCAATAACTTGCTCATCCATTGGTTTCATTTCGGTTGTTCCGGAAAGTACCGTTTGGTAGAAGTTGAAATTTCTTTTCACAAATGCTTCATCTAAGTGTCCAGCATAATGGTTTAAAATACTCCACGTTAAATAACTTTTAATTTCTTCAACCGAACTACCATAAATGGAATTATCTAATGCGGCTGCATAATCTAATTGTGTGACAATTAACGAATCAAATTTTGGGAAACCGATTTGTTCAAAGTAGTTTTCTAAATTCAATTGTTTGTTTTGTAGTTTCATGTCGTTCCGTGAACGCACGTTATACATTTTTTCAATGTCTCTCATTTCTACCGGCGTCATCATGTTTTTAGCAAGTGAAGTTTCTACAAGAATTACTTGCTTTGCCATTGCATTAGACTTTTCTACATCATTATTCATGAGTTTGAAAATTGCCGAAACATGAACTTGGTAACTCGCAAGAATATCTTTCTTATTTTCATCAAAGTAGTATTCTTTTGAAGGCAAACCTAAACCAGACTGACTAAAATAGACTACATTTTTTGTTGGGTCACCTAAATCTTGACCAACTCCGTAATTGAAATATACGCCAATTCCTTTTTTATGTAAAGTGGCAATTGAATTTGCAACTTGTTGCTTGTCAACGATCGTTTTTACTTCTTCAAGAATAGCTTTAATTGGAGCATACGATTTCTCGTTGCGCGCATCCATGTTCATAAAAGCCGAATAATAATCTCCAAGCATTTGTTTATCCGAACCATCAACTTTTTCAGAACTTTCAGCTTCTTTTAATATTTTAGAAAGTTTCTTCTTGTTACTTTGATCCAATTCATTAAAACTTCCCCATTCTGATTCTGTTCCTGGTACTGGGTTATTTTTAACCCAAGTGCCGTTCGAAAACTGGAAGAAATCATCTTTAGGAGCAACACTCAGATTCATGTATTCTTGATCGATTGATTTTGTAGGTACGGTGCTGATAACATCCACAACTTCTTTGGTTGTTTTTGTGCTCGAGCACGACTGCACGCAAAGTGCAGTTACTGCTATAATTGAAATGCTTGTTATTTTCATAGTGCTATTCGTTTGTTTTTATTTTCCGTTAAATATCATTTCTACATGTGGGATATCATCCTCAAGGTACTTTTTGCCAGTGGATTCAAAACCATGATTCTTGTAGTAATTAAGTAAATATTCTTGTGCAGAAATACGGATCGTAACATCAGCTCCAAATTCATCTTTGCAAAAGTTCATCGTTTCTTGCATTAATACATTTCCTAAACCACTTCCTCGGTTTTCTTCAGCAATTACAACCCTTCCAATAGAAACTTCAGGGTATGACATGCCAGGATGTAAAATTCGTGCAGTAGCCACGATTGTTCCTTTACCATCTCTACCAATCACATGGTAAGATTTTTTATCCTTGCCATCTAGGTCTAAATAAGGGCAATTTTGCTCAACAATAAAAACACGCTGACGTAATTGGGCCAAGTCGTGAAATTCATTTGTTGTTAATTCTAAATAGGGTTTAATTTGCCAATTGAAATACATACTTTGCTTATTAAATTTTTATTATTTGTTATATTTCTCCCATAAATCTGGGCGTCGTGATTTGGTTCGCTCTATCGCTTCTTCTTCGCGGTAAAGTTCAATTTTTGCTTGATCTCCTGAAAGTAAAATAGGAGGAACGGCCCAACCGTTAAATTCAGGCGGCCTTGTGTAAACCGCAGGACTCAATAAATCGTCTTGAAAGCTATCCGTAAGCGCAGATGTTTCGTCGTTCAAAACTCCTGGCAGTAAGCGAATTATAGCGTCAGAAACTACAGCGGCGGCAAGTTCTCCTCCAGAAAGCACGTAACTACCAATTGAAATTTCACGGGTAATATAATGCTGACGAACGCGGTCATCTACGCCTTTATAATGACCACATAAAATCATTAGGTTGTTTTTTAGCGATAAGGTGTTACAGATCCCTTGATCTAAAACTTCTCCGTCTGGCGACATGTACATGATTTCATCGTAAACATGATCACGAGCGGCGGTGACTTCGCCCGCCGCATTGGATTCGCCGTTCCTGTGACCGGCATCAAGATAACCGGTGTTGTTCGCTGC
>JAYSRU010000236.1:0-8249 GCA_043720875.1 Crocinitomicaceae bacterium | reverse complement strand
CTGTTCAAACCATGGGTCACTACCCTTTCGACCTAAAAAATCAGAATATTGATTTTATTACGGGAGCAGCACATAAATTTCATGGGCCAAAGGGAATTGGTTTTCTATATGTAAACAAAGCTGTCAAAGCAACCACACTAATTCACGGTGGTTCTCAAGAAAGAGGATTGCGCGGTGGAACAGAAAATTTGATGGGAATTGTAGGTTTGTCTAAAGCATTAGAACTTGCTTATACAGATTTAGCTGAGCATCAAAGTCATGTGCAAGGATTAAAAACTCACATGATGACGGAATTGAAAAAACATTTCCCAAGCATTACATTTCATGGAGAAACAGATCCTCAGAAAAGTCTATATACTGTTTTGAACGTTTGTTTGCCTGCTACGCCAAAATCGGATATGCTTTTATTTACACTTGATCTTAAAGGAGTTGCTTGTTCTGGTGGAAGTGCTTGCACAGCTGGTGCAAATACAGGATCACATGTTTTACGTGGGATAGATGCAGATACTTCTCGTCCTAATGTTCGTTTTTCGTTTTCAAGATATACCACCAAAGCTGAAATTGATTTCGCTATTGCACAACTTCTTTCCGCCTACGAAATAGCGTTAGTTTAATGCAAAAAATCATTGATGTCTGTTAGAATCATTCTATACTCGTTGCCTAGCGCTTTTCTTTTTGCTTGATCAAAAAGAAAAGTAACAACTTAGCGAACCGTTTCATGAAGACAAATCTAAAAAAATAAAAAACTGAATAAAAGAAAAAATCAAGGCTGTAAATCACAACCTTGATTTCTACGACTTATTAAGAACGTAAAACCGAAACTCGCTTCACTCAAACACCGTTTTTACTATGTTCTTAATTTTTCTCGAAATCTACGATTATAATTTAATGCCATTGTATAACCCAAGATTTTATAAACGTTTTAGATTTTAAAATTTTATTTGATTTCAAAAAATGAATTTGTTTTTCAAGGTTAGAATTATACTTACTTTTCAATTTTTGGAATATTTTATATTTAACTAATTGATTATAATAATATTAACATATTGTTGTATCCAATTTTTATCGGACAATACTGACAAAAACCATAACCTGAACTCAACTAAAATGTCAAATTCAGGTTATAGTGTTATGATTCGATTTTAATTATTGGGTTCAAATGTACTTTTGCTGTTATTGAATTTGAAATTAGGCAAGCTAGTTCCGATTTTTGTAAAATTCTTTCGGCCTTTGCCAAATCTGCTTCATTTGTAATGACCAACGTCGGCTCTAACAATACTTCAGTCATCAGGAACTTTCCTTCTACTTGCTCCAGTTTACCTTTGGCATTGCAGGAAAAATTTGAGAATTCAAGTTTCAAATTATCCGCAATTGAAAGAAAAGTAGTCATAAAACAACTATTAACTGCTGCCGTGTAGAGATGTTCTGGAGACCAAACTCCTTCCACTCCTTTCGGAAACTGTGGAGGTGTGGCAACTTCAATACTTGTTATCAATTCTGGTGAAGTTAATTCTCCTTTTCGCTCTGAAATCCAATTCAGGTTAACATTATATTCGTGAGGTTCCATTATTCTTTTTTATTTAACTTGTTCGTATTCAAATTTTTCCAATGTATTTGAATTAGTATTTATCGGAGTTGGACAACTTGAAACACCGCAACAACCTGTATTTGCATAGGCTTGATATAAAAAGAAAACGGCTACTACCGCAGAAAGCAAATCTAACGTAATAACTGCTTGAATTCCAATGTAAATCCCGAACACCAAGCGTAAAATTCGCATAAAATCCCATTGTGTCAAAATGCCTTTCAAATTCATCTTAGTTTATGTTGAAGACTATTCCATCCTCCACCATTATGGACGTCTGTATACCCATTTGATTTCAAGATACCTTTAGCAGAAGCGCTTCGCATACCTGAAGCACAACACGTTATTATTGTTGTATTTTTATCTTTCAATTTTGCTAAATTGCTACTCAGTGTATCAACAGAAATATTGATGGATCCTTTTATATGCCCACCAGCATATTCACCTTTACTTCTAACGTCTAATATAATTGCGCCTTGTTTCACTAAATCTGCATAGTTCACCGCTGGTCCCATTCCGAATAATTTTTTAATTGTATTGATCATTTTTTATAGTGTTTGATTGGTATAATAATTAACATCTAACCAAGAGCCCGCATTATGGCAATCGATACCTTGTTGAGACAAATAGGCTTGTGCTTGCCCACTTCTTCCTCCGGATGCACAACATAAGATCAAAGGCGATTTTAAAGATTTCAATTCTTCCAATCTATTTACAACCTCTTGTAATGGGATGTTGACCGAACCTAAAACATTTCCGCCAAGAAATTCTTCCTTAGTTCGAACGTCCACTATGGTTCCTACTTTTTCTTTTATTATTTGCTCTAAATTCATTAGTTCTAATTTTAATTCTTTACAAATATCAAATTATGATCTCATTCACTTTGTGATTTAGGTCACATAGTCAAAACAATTTTTCGCTTAATTCGAAAAGGGTATAGTTAGAAAAACTTCTGATGAAACCGGCTTACCTTTCTTTGTTGCTGGAACCCACTTCGGCATTGAAAGTAATGCTTTTTCAACTGCCTTTATTAAGGAAGGATGCCCGGGAATTCCATTTAAAGCGATTACATGTTTAACTTTCCCTCTTTTTGTTACTGTAAACTTTACTGAAACATTGCCTGAAAAAGTGCTATTTTTATCCGCTTCTGATAAAATAATATTTTCCTTTAAGTACGCCAACGGACTATACTCTTTTGTTGGATAGTACGCACCAACATCATACTTAGGCTCAGTTGTATTATACGGTAAAGCATTTTCCTCTTGCGCACTCAGTGTAAAAGCAATCAACCAAGCGGTTAATGTTAGTAATAGCTTCATAACTCTAGGTTAAAAAAATTGAAAGTAAATTAACAATCCTGCAGCCATTGTCATAATTATCAAGGTGAGAAATCCAAAAAAGTTAGCCCAAGGTCCATTGGTGAATTTTCCCATTATTTTCTTGTTGTTAGAAATATGAAGAATAATCACAATTAATACTGGCGCAGTGAGTCCATAAAAGATCGCAGTATAGATCAGTGCTTGTATAGGTGAAATGCCAATATAGTTGATGGCAAGACCTAGAATTAGAGAAATTGCAATAATGATGTAAAATGCTTTTGCTTCATGAAACTTCTTATTTAGACCTTGCTCCCATCCGAAGGTTTCAGTAAAAATATAGGACAATGAACCACATAAAACAGGAATAGAAATGAGCCCGGTTCCAATAATACCAATAGCAAATAAAAGATACGCCAAGTTACCTGCCAACGGTTTTAACGCCAGCGCAGCTTGTTCTACCGTATCAATTTGTCGCACACCTCCGTTATACAATACGGTTCCAGTTGTAAGTATGATAAAGAACATTACGAATCCAGAAAATGTCATTCCGAAATCAACATCATTTTTCATTTCATTGATAATTTTCTTGTTTACAATGATATGTTTTTTCTTGTCGTTCATTTCTTCAACTTCTACTGAAGCTTGCCAAAAAAACAAATAGGGAGAAATAGTTGTTCCTAAAATCCCAACGATAATTGCAATAAATTCCTTATTAAAATGAATTGTAGGGATAAAAGTCGCTTTCAATATTGCAGTAAAATCTTGCTTGTATAAGAATGGAACAATGAAATACACCAACATAACAATACACAGGTATTTTAATATTGAAGCAATTTTTTGATACGGCAAATATATTATCATTGCCAGTAAAAAGAAGGTGAAAAATATGCTAAAAAATGCCGAGTGAATGGATGGGAATAATAAATTACCCACTGCCCCCATTCCTGCTATGTTAGCACCAATATTCATAATAATTGCCGGAAAACTAAACAGTAGCATTAAGTATAAAATTGGCCTTGAGTAATGTTTTTTTATTGTTCCAGTTAATCCTTGATTGGTTACTAATCCAATTTTTGCACACATTTGTTGTATTGCCGCCATTAACGGAAAAGCTATTATCGAAGTCCATAATGTTGCTAAACCAAAAGCAGCACCCGCCTGAGAATAAGTAGCTATTCCGGATGGATCATCGTCGCTTGCACCCGTGACTAAACCAGGTCCAAGTTTTATCCAAAATTTGCTTAGAAAATTATTCTTACTTTTTTTAATAGTCATTGTAATAGTTATTGTCTTGCCTTAATTATTATTTTACAAAGCTACTCACAAAATTGAGATCTATTTTTGAATAATACCTTTAAACCCATTACTCGCCCAAGTCTTGTTATGAACCGAATCTGCCGCATAGACTAAATATACTTCTAGTTTAAGGTCTGGATTATTTTTTAAAAATTCTTGCGTTTTTTCTAGCCCTAACACCATAAAGGCAGTAGCAAATCCATCAGCGAATGCGGCTTCCTTGGTGAAAACCGTGGCACTTAAAAGTGAATGATTTACTGGAAATCCTGTGGTAGGACTTAGAATATGTGCATACTTTTTTCCATCTTTAACATAAAATTTACGGTAATTTCCAGAAGTGGCGATTGCACCGTTTGAGAAAGAAACAATAGTTTGGAGCGGACGATTCGTTTGATTTTCTGTGTCGTCGATTGGTTTGTCAATTCCAATTTTCCATAATTCATTTTGTGAATTTCTACCAGAGACTCTAAGCTCTCCTCCAATTTCTACATAATAAGAATGATGATCTTTTGATTCCAATAAATCGCACAATACATCTACAGCATAACCTTGGGCAATTGCGTTAAAATCGAGCATAAAATCCTTGTGTTTTTTGGTGTAGTAAAAACTATCTTTGACGCATCGAAAATCATAAAAAATACCCGAATTGAAATCAACTATTTTAAGCAGGTTATTTACTTCATTTTGCTGCAAAACCTTTTGTTCATCTTTATAAAATCCCCATGCCTTAACGAGCGGGAATATAGATGGTTCAAACGCGCCTTGTGTCCTTTTAAACACATCAGTTGACTTATTAAAACAGTGTGAAAAGAATCCTAAAGAGTCGTAATAAGCAACGGTTCCTAACGCTTGCTCATTCACTTTTGAAATGATTGAACTCGATACATAACTGCTTAATGCTAAATCAAATTGAGCTAACAGATCTTTGACCTCCGAAGCGTTGACGTTACAAGACGTATCAACTATTTTAATGGTAAAGGTTGTCCCTTGCGTTTCACCAGTTAATTCGAATTGTTTCTTTTCTCTATTCTCTTCTGATGCGTTGGTGCAAGCAGTTAGTATTAAACTAAATAGAGCGAATTTAGTAATTACGCTTAAGTTTGCCATTTTGTGATTCTGATTGCCAAATATATTCGGTAATTGCTTGTCCATTTTTTTGGTAGGTAATTCCTGCAAGAGATTGATAACGTAAGTAAACATCACCACGATTTCCAATTACAACAATTCTTCGTGTAACTTGACCAACCATTATCCCTTCTTGATCATATCTAGGGAAGTTCTCTTGACTCACACCTTCTGGAAACTGTTGCGCTAATGTATTTGCCATTTTCTCATCGTAGCGAATTTCTTTCGATTCCAATTTCGCCAACATGATTTTGGTATTTTGCATTTCTAACTCTTTTGCTAAAACAGCATCAGTTCTTACTTTGTCAGCTTCTTTGGCATCTTTTGTAATTGCATCCGTGTTTTCTTGTAACTTCTTATCATTAGCTGGAGATATTGCCGCATTTTCTTTTGCAACTTCATCCAAAGACTCAGTATTTGTGTAATGATTCGCAGTTTTTGATTGATCCGCAACAACATATGTATTGGTTTGATTTTGTTGTTCTGTTTCAACCCCAGCAACTGACGCTTTGATTGATTTATCTTCCGTAGTGAAACCATTTAGCTTTTCATTTTCCAAATCAGCCAAAGATTTGTCGGCTTTATTCAAATCCGCACCTTCTTTTTCGTTCTCAATTCTGTTATATTCATAATACTGTTCATCAACTCCTTTAAAACTCTCCACATTGTTTAATCGACCATTATCACTGTCTATAAAAGCCTTTGAATCTAACAATTGTCTTTCTGTTAACTCATGTTCAACCACTTTATTAATGTCGTTATCTTTTTCATCCGCAGAAATATTATATGCAGCACTGGTCTTTTCTTGTGCTTGCATCAAATCAATCATTTCCATTTTTTTTATTTCAGCATCCGTAAATATGGTTTGTCCATCCTTTTGATAACCGTCCGTGATCTCTTGCGCCGATTGAACAGAAGTTATTTCGTTGGTATAAGCTGCTGTTTCATTAGATCGAACATCCTTTTGAAGGTCTTCAACTTGTTGAGCAGTTTCTTTTCGTAATTGCCCATTATCGTAATCTACTTTACTGTTATCCAACAAAATTGCTTGTAGAATTTCTTCGCTATTTCTACCATCAGCAATGTAATTTTGATCGTTTTCGAATGCGATACCTTGCTCTATTAACGTACGCGTTTTAATTTCTTCATTGTTTACGTCTTTTAACTCGTTTCCTTTATACAAATTATTATTGGTTTCAATTTCCAAGGCCTCAACAGACTTTGTTGCATTCAATACATCTGTATTTTCATAGGTCGCACTTTGAATATTGTATGCCGTTGTTTTCTTTTCTTCAAGGATAATTTTTTCACTGTTGTCACGGATATCTTCATTTAAATCTTGCGCATTAATCAATTCTTGCTTGTTTCGCTGCTCAATACTTTCCGAAGTAACGTTATTCTTCACAGTAGTCGTACTATCCAATGAAGTGATAAACCCTTTGTTTTTTTCCTCTAAATTTTTAACTCTTTTATCTCTTAAATATTTTTTTTTGCTTGCTCCTTTATTTAACTCAGCTTGGGCTGCTTTAACATCTATTGCATCCTGTGTACCCAAATTAGTCAAATTAACTTCTTGAACTCCTTCTTGCTTAATTATTTGTTTCGTAGGAACGGAAGTAATTGTTGGATTTTTTTTCTCTTTAAGTGCCCGAATTTCCGCAATACGAATTGGAGGATAAGGATCTACGGTTCTATTTTTCTTTGCTCTTTCTAGCAAGCCGATCGCTTCATCATACTTTTCTTCGGCTGCATACTTATTTGCAGTTGTGATGATTTTCTGATATGCTTTCTCCTCTTCAATTCCTCCTTGAATGTTCAGTTGCTCCTTACAGGCAACAATTTGCTTGTCTACATAACTGCTGGTTTGATCAATTGCTAATGCTTTTACATAAACTTTTTCTGCCTCAAGCCATTTCTCTCCAGCAAATAAAGCATCTGCTTCTGCCACATATTTAGCAAACAATGGATTCGCAACAGGTTTTTTTGAAGCTGCCAATAGTTTTTTAGCATTTTCCAATTCCCTAATTGCCGTTGCATCATTTGGTTTAGCGATAAGTGCCGTGTTAAAATTATCAATTGCTGTCTCATAAGATTTTGAAGTAACGTTAATTAATCCATCAGCCATTGATCTTTTGTAGGCATCTTCCTTTTGTTTCGCCGCAATTTTTAATTGAGCCAATTCAATTTGTGCTTTTGGATATGCATCTTGTTTTATACTTAAAGCATCCGTGTATTTTGTAATTGCTAAAGGATAAGCAGTCGTATTAAAGGCCGCATCAGCTTCTGTAATGAGTCGCTTATAATTAGCTTCCTTTGCCGCTGCATCCAATTGTGAATTCATTAATAATTTTACAGCATCTATTCTAATTTGAGGTTGTATTTCAATTGGTATTAACGCTTTTGCTTTTTCAAAATTAGCAATCGCTGCTCCATATTCTTTACTTACTACATATCCCTCGGCTGTCGTCATAAACGCATTATAATCAGCAAGTTTTTTAGCTTCCAATGCTTTGTCTGCCTCTTGTGAATTCAATATCCCTTTAATTAACTCAATTTTTTCTTTTGGAAGTACATCAGTTGGTCGATCAGTTGAAGCACGCTGATATAACTCTAACGCTTTTGCATAGTCCTTATCATCTAACTTCTTTTGAGCCGCTTTGATAATTGAATTATATTTAATGTCGGCATCATTAGATCCAGATTTTGACAATTCTGCAGCTTTTGCTGCTTGATCTACAGGATATTTTTCGTTTGGTTTTATTGCTCCAGCAACGTTATATAATTTTATCGCCTCCAAATAATTCTTACTATTAAATGCTGCGTCAGCCGAGCTTATTGCAGTTTTGTATAATTGTTCTGTTTTTGCATCAGCACTTGCATTTTCAATCTTTTCTTGAATTTCTTTAACCTTATTTTTCGCACTA
>JAYSRU010000235.1:0-25117 GCA_043720875.1 Crocinitomicaceae bacterium | reverse complement strand
ACTCCTGACCAAACTAAAAATGATTCGATTGGGTTTGAAGTATTCCATAACGGACGAATTGCAGGTTGTGCAATTGCTACGTGGTTTTTCTTTGGATTAAAATCCATCCATGCTTCTAATGCATGGTGAGTAGGACAAACATAATCACAAGCAGTAGCAGTTTCATCTATATAAGATGATAAAGCAACCGTTAAATCAATATTTTTAAGTGCTTTTGTGAAAGCAGCTCCGTTTTGCAATGTATATGCTGGATTTACATCTAACATAATTAAAGCCGCAGGACCATTTCCAGAAATAACATCTGCAACTAATTTACTTACCTTATCATCTTGAGAAGCAAATAAATTAACTGTATTGTTTGTATCAATTGTAGTTCCGTATGTGCTCAATACAGAATTTAATTTATTAACCAATATTTGAACTGCTTTGTCATTTGACCCAGCAACAACGATTGATTCTTTTCCTGTTTTCTTTAATGCCTCAATTGCTAAATCAGCAACTTTACTTGCACCCGCATTTAATGTTGCTGAAACTCCAGTATCAACACCCATCTTTTTCAAGATATACGCAACAACAGCAGCTTGCTCAGAAGGCTTAATCATACCACGGTAATCAGCATTCGAACCTGAGATCGACATAATCGATTCAAATTGAAAATGACGTGACATCCATGCCGCTTCTGGTTTACGGTTTACTTTATATTGAGAGGTATATTCATTTGCCAATAACCAAGTGCCCATAAAGTCAGCACCAATAGATACAATTGTTTTTGCTTTTGAAAAATCATAATCAGGAATAAAAGCTGATCCGAAAGAAGCTAAATTTGCTTGACGCATACCCGCATAAGAAACCGCATCGTATTGAATGTGTTCGAAATTTGGACTTTCAGTAGCTCCACCTAAAGTTTTGATTGCAGCATTTAATGAAGGAGAAATAATCGTGTTTGATAATACAACTATTTTTTTACCTCCAGCTCTTAATGCATCCAATTTAGTTTTGATATCACTATCAACGTTAGACCATTTTGAATCAACACCACCTTTTGTTGGACCTTGTAAACGTTCTGCGTCATACAACGGTAACACTGAGGCAACAATTTGAGGATTAACAGCTCCTTTTGAAAAACCTTGTTCTTTATTACCCTTAATAAAGATAGGTCGACCTTCACGCGTCTTTATTAAGATAGATGCATAAGATACACCATCATAATAAGTAGATGCGTACCATGTTGGTAAACCTGGAGTAATGTTTTCCGGTTTAATAACATAAGGTACGGATTTAGTAACTGGCGCTTCACATGCAGCTACTGTTGCAGCTGCTACGCTAAAGCCCAGAAACTTTAAGAAGTCACGACGAGCGGTAGATGATTCAGCCAATTTATCATCCGATAAAAACTGGTCCATACCTTGTCCTACAAATTCTTGTTCTTTTGATTCTAAGAATGCTGGAGTTTCTTGCAACTCCTCCATTCCTTTCCAATATTTTCTAGAGATTCCCATGTCTTTTGTTTGGTCTTCTTCGATTAATTAATAGTGACATTTTGAACATTCCCAACCGCCTAATTCTTTCGGAGTAACTTTTCCGTCTTCTAGGTAGCTTTCGTAAAGCTTTTTATCATGCTTAATAAGACGCTTATGAATTTCATCATAATAACCATCTTTCTTTCCGTTTAAAGGTCCAGCATGAATTTCTTTTTCAGCGTGACACTCAATACACCAACCCATTGTAAGCGTTGGTCTTTTAAGCACTACGTTTCCTTCAATTTTATTCAATTCTTCCACTGGAACAACTCGAACTGCTTCCGATTGCTTAGTCATGTCACCGTGACACTGCTTACAATCAATTCCTCCAACTACTACGTGTTGCTTGTGGTTGAATGCAACGTGATCAGGAAGAACGTGAACTTTATTCCAAACGATTGGGCTAGTTTTCCCCGTATATTTACCTTGACCTGCAGCGTTAACTACCCAACCAGCAGCAGTGTATATTTTTGCTATCTGCTCAGCAGCTGTTGGAGTTACTCCGTTGATTTGCTTGTGACAGTTCATACATACATTGACTGTAGGTATACCCGCATGTTTCCCTTTATTCACTGAATTATGACAGTACTTACAATCAATACCATTAATACCTGCATGGATAGCGTGAGGGAATGCAATAGGTTGAGATGGCTGATATGCTTCCACTACCCCAATATTACCTAAACCTTGAATACCAATAGAGATAAACAAAATAATCACTATCAATGAAACAAAACCAACTGATTTTTTATTTTTCCAAGCCCAAGAACCAAATTCTTGCTTATATGTCTTCGTATCTGCATTTGGCGTTTTACCTTCCGCAGTTAATGTTGCATTAGCCAATTGACGACGCACACTTCCAACTGCTGCTATCACAGTAGCAAAAACAACTGTTAAAATCGCTAACCACCAAGGAAATGAATCCGGCTCTTCTGCAGCACCTTCAGCAGCACCTTCAGGACCTCCAACAACCGGTGGACCGACTACTTTATCTTCTTGAGCATCTACCCAATCTAGTATCGCTACTATTTCAGTTTCTTTCAACTCTGGAAAGAACGACATGGCAGAAGGAGCCCATTGTGATGTTGTCGCAGCGTAAGGATCTAAGGCGGCAGCAGCTTGCCAATTATTAACCCATTTGATAATTGAACCTGGCATTGCGCCACCCGATTCCCATTTCGCACGAACTTGATACAACTTCGGACCAGTACCGTTTTTAAAAACTTGGTGACATGTTGCACATTTGGCTTTAAATAAGCCTTCGCCTTGAGAAAAGGATACCCCAGAACATGCAATTGCAATTGCAAGCGACAGAGATGTTTTCCAAAATTTAAATTTTCTAAGCATTTGAAATATAACTATTTAAGTAAGTTTCAATCCGTAATCGGGTAAAATTTCACCCCCATACGGAGGCAAATTTAACATACAAACACGGTTCTGTGACAGTTTTGTGACATTTTTTTTCCACGTTAATTTAATTTAAAATCATTCTAAATAACATAATTCAGCTAATTAAACTTTAACCCTTTGTAACTATGGAATTAACAAAACAAAAATGTTCTTTCCTTCTTGAAATTCGAGAAAAAAATAATTTCTGTTAATAATTCAAAATAATAAGTTCAATGTTTGTTAACAAAGTTTAAAAATGAATTACCTTCGTGGAAATAAATCGACACATGCCAAAGTTCCTATTTTCATTCTTTTTTATACTTACGTCTACCCTATTTACAGCTCAAGTAACTGTGACAAAAGATGCACGTATTGATGAGTTGATAAGACAGTCGGCTCCGATCGTTCAACCACATAAAGTACCTACAATTGTAGGATACCGTATACAACTTGTTGTTGATGCAGATAAGGCAACCGTTGAAAATTTAAGAATGAAGTTTATCTCATTATATCCTAAAACTGATACCTACTTAGTATTCAACGCACCAAATTACTTTTTGAAGGCTGGTGATTACCGTACTAAACTTGAAACCGAACGTGTGTTAAAATCTATTCAATCACAATTTCCGACTGCTTTCTTAATAAAGGAGCGTATATATTTACCGCGCATTGATCAATAAGTAAGCAACTTTTAAAGTTATTTTAGTGTACAAATTTCACTAGCAACTGCAAATCCGGATGCAAATGAAGCTTGTAGCAAATAACCTCCTGTGGGTGCATCCCAATCCAACATTTCTCCTGCGCAATAAACATTAGGAAATTTAAGTAAGCCAAAGTGTTCATTTAATTCACTCCAGTCTACTCCACCAACCGTACTGATTGCCTCATCCACGGATCGTGTTCCATTAACTTCAATTGCAAAATTTTTCAATGTTTTTGACAAAGCCATCCTATTATTGAATTCATCTTTTGTGAGACCCAATTTAATTAACGCAATAGCTGATGACTTAAGTTTAAGTTTAAACCGTAATAAATCTGTCAATTTTTCTGGACTTGATACTAATTGTATTACTTCCTCCTCGGTTTTATGAGGCAAGAAATCTATTATGAGTTTCGAATATCCTTTTTCTCTGTATTCTGGATTCAACCAATATATAGGAGTGCCTTCCAGTCCATATTCAGAAATCACTAAATTTCCATATTTGGTCTTCTCCCCTAACGATAGGTTTACATTCTGAATTACTTTACCAAAATGTAATTTCATTTCATCTTTCCACAACACATTGAAACCAGCGTTTGAAGCTTGAAAATCCGTGATCTTTATTCCCTTTGACTTAAACAAATCAACCCAAGCTCCATCTGAGCCAGTTTTGGCCCATGATTTTCCACCAAGCGCTAACACCAGCTGTGAAAACGTAAAACTCTCCTGTTGTTCATTGCATTCAAAAACAGCACTTCCGTTTGAAAAATCTAAAAGCCTGTGTTTGGTGTATATTTTCACGCCCATATCCCTGAGTGTATCAACTATATGTTTTAATACTTTGGCGGGGTTAAAGGTTTCTGTTGGAAATATTTTACCCGAACTTCCCACAAAAGTAGAAACTCCGATAGCGTCCATCCATGCTCTTAGATCTTCTGGTGAAAAACTTTTCACACAATTTTTAATGCCTTCATCATTGTACCTCGAAAGAAAATCATCACTATTTTCGGTATTGGTTAAATTTAGTCCACCATCACCAGCTACTAAAAATTTTCTTCCAACGGTTGCTTTATGATCCATTAGCGCGGTGCGCTTACCATTTTTGGCGCAAACATAAGCCGACATAAGTCCTGCTGGCCCGCCGCCAACAATAATAACATCAAAATGATTTAAATTATTCAATTCCATACAGATTGTAAAATTGAACAATTATCTTTGAAGCCAAAGGAAAAAAATAAAAATTGATTCAAACAGCAAAAAATTCATCCTCTAAAAACACATTAGGTAAGTCTTATAAACTTTGCCACCAAAGGGTTATTGAAGCACTTTATGAAAAAGATGCCAAAAAAAACAAACAATTTCCTTTTGCGGTTCAATTCATGCTAACAGAACTTTCATCTAATTCTCCTTTTCAAATTGTACTATCTGCACCAAAAAGACGTTTTAGAGATGCAAATCAAAGAAATCGAATTAAAAGACTCATGCGGGAATGTGTTCGATTGCAAAAACATGACTTAGAAAATTATCTTATCGAACACAACAAACAACTAGCAATGTTCCTGGTATATATTGACAATCAAGAACAATCTATCGAATTCCTGGAAAAAAAAACAAAGCAACTATTCTCAAAAATAATAACTCAACTTCATGAAACTAATTAACAAGGTTAAGCTCCTTTCTCTATATATCTTCTTTAGTTTTGGCTTTAGCGCGCAAACCGAAGGATTTGAAGTGTTAAAAAATCTAGAATTAATAGATTTAATACACCAACATTTGGACATGTATTATGTGGATGAGCCGCAAACAGGTCGATTATCTAAAGTGGGGATTGAAGCCATGCTTAAAGATCTAGACCCTTATACCGTCTATTACCATGAGGCTAACATGGAAGAATATAGATTGATGACCACTGGTCAATATGGTGGAATTGGGGCCTTAATTCGAAAAATTGGAGATTACACAACCATCGACTTACCTTATAAAGATAACCCAGCGCAAATGGCGGGTTTAAAATCAGGAGATCGCATTTTAGCTATCGATGGAAAAAACATGGTCGGAAAGAAAAGTGATGAAGTATCAGAAAACCTTAAAGGTCCAAAAGGATCTACTATTGCTGTTAAAATCTTGCGCGGTACTGAAGAAAAAATAATCAACGTAACGCGTGATGAAATTAAACTACCAGATGTGCCTTATACTGGGATGCTAAAACCAACTGTTGGATACATTCGTCTGAATAGTTTTACGCAAACCGCTTCTGACGATGTGAAAAAAGCGTTCCTAGATTTAAAATCTAAAGGGATGACGGAACTTGTATTTGATTTACGAGGAAATGGCGGAGGTCTGCTTATTGAGGCTGTGAAAATAGTGAACATGTTTGTGAAGCGTGATCAATTAGTGGTAAGTTGTAAAGCGCGAATCAAAGAAGAAAACAGAATTTACAAAACGATGGAAGAACCAATGGACTTAACTATTCCCTTGATCATTTTAGTAGATGAGGGATCGGCCTCGGCATCTGAAATTGTTGCAGGAACGCTACAAGATTTGGATAGAGCTGTGATTATTGGTCAAACGTCATTTGGTAAAGGTTTAGTGCAAAGAACATATGATTTAAAATACGGTTCTAAAATGAAGCTGACTATTGCAAAATACTACACGCCTTCCGGAAGATGCGTGCAGCGCTTAGAATATTATGACAAAGAAAAAGGCATGCAAGCCAAGTCAATTCCAGATTCATTGGTGAAAAAGTTTAAAACAGTGAACGGTAGAATTGTTAATGATGCCCGTGGAATTGAACCCGATTTTGTTGTAGAAGAGCCGGATTATAATCGAATTACCGGAGCCATTCTGATAGAAAACATTATTTTCAATTGGGCAAATGATTACGCCAACGCGCACCCAACGATTGCAGAAGCAAAAACATTCCATTTAACTGATGCAGAATACAACGAATTTACAAAATATGTTTTAGCTCAAAAATTTGAATATACAACTGCAAGCCAAGAAGCACTTCAAGACATGTTAACTATATCCGAAAAAGAGGGATATGCTAAAGAAACTAAAATGGAATACGAAGCGCTACTCTTAAAAGTAACCCCAAGCAAAGAAGTTGAATTAACGAAACATAAAGAAGAAATATTAAAAATTCTTGAAAATGAAATCGTTGGAAAATATTACTATACAGACGGTAAAAGTGAACACGCCTTTGGCTTTGATTTAGAGTTGAAAAAAGCATTTGAAATTTTTTCGGATAAAAAATTATACAAAAGCACATTAGCCAATAAATAACAAAACTAATTGACCAACACTTTTAATTAATGTTTGACAAAATATTCAAGTTTCCCGTTCACGGATACCTACATGTGCTAGGACTATGCATTCTTGCTTTTGGTCTGCCGATGAACAAGGTATTAATGTCAATTGGTGGAATTTGGGGAATTGCAAATTTATTGTTGGAAGGAAAATTTCAAATTTACTGGAATAACATTCGTGCAACAAAGGTTTATTGGTGGATCGGCGGATTAGTTGTATTACATTTTTCAGGACTTTTGTATTCCGATAATTTAAGTTATGCCTTGCATGACTTGCGCATTAAACTTCCTTTAATAACAATTCCATTGGTTCTAGCCGCAAGACCGCTAAAGAATACATTAAACTACGATTTCATTTTATTGTCGTTTTTAGCAAGTATCAGTATAACCTCTGTCATAAATATGGCGTATTATTTTGACTGGATGGGTTCTACAGATATTTATAAATTTCGTGACATCTCTAAATTCGGATCACATATTCGCTTTGGTTTATTGGTTGTGATCGCCGCTTGTATTTCGCTTTATTTTTCAATTAAACTAAAGAAGTATAAAATATTCTTTTTCATCTTACTCGGTTGGTTTACATATTATACATTTACAGCTCAGGTCTTAAGTGCATTTATGGCATTTATTTGTGTCTTCTTTGTGCTTGGATTTCAATTCATAAAATACAAATTCAGTAAAAAATTCTTATGGATTATCAGTAGCGCTATGATAATCTGCGCTGCTATATGCTGTATTCAATTGTTCTCCTTTCTTAACCCTGAAAACCCTAAAGTTATATTTATAGAAAAAACTGCCTTAGGAAATCCATATAAATCGCATGTGGATAATTTTGAGTTAGAAAATGACAATTATATATTTCACAATTTCAATGACGAAGAATTGGGAAAAGCTTGGCTCGAAAGAACGTCTCAAATATTAATTCCTTCCAGCGAACAGTACCACGTACTTTTGCGTTACCTCACCTCAAAAAATTTAACAAAGGATTATCAAGGTTGCCGTGCTCTTTCTAAAGCAGACATGTTAAATATCCAAAATGGCATTGCCAACTACAAAGAAGTTGGTGGTGGTTTGACTTCTAGATTGCATACTTTAAGAACAGAATTTCAAAAAAGACATAAACCAAAATATTCCGGTTCACTTATTCGAATTTCGTATTGGGAAACAGGTATTCAACTGATAAAAGAAAATCTATTCTTGGGCGTTGGAACAGGAGATGTTCAAGATGCCTTTACCTCTAAATTAGCAAGAAATAGCGCACTGAGCAACGATCAAACGAATTTACATTCACATCAACAATTCATCACGTTTTGGGTCAGTTTTGGCATATTTGGTTTTGTGTTTTTTGCGGCTGCATTAATCCTATTTATGCAACAGCAATTTATTCATTTCAACATTGTAGGAATTGGATTTGGAGTAACCTTTCTTGTGAGCTGTTTCACAGAAGACACATTAGAAACACAAATGGGCGTAAACCTATTTTGTTTGTTTTGGGCCATCCACCAAACAAAGATAAAACATTCGGCTCCGATAAGGTTAAGCAACTGGAAGGCACTTTTGCTTTATCCCAAAGTAAAATAGCTTTGTCTTTTCAACCTATCAATCGTTACAACATTAGGCATCTTTTAATAAGCATATAATGTCCCTAATTTTGCAGGATGTTATACCTCCGCAAAATTTGCATTTTTTAATTATCTCCAATTATGGGCTTCAGTTAGTTCCATGTTCGCTTCTAAAAACATGTCAACAAGCTTTACTATTTGCATAAAAGAACGGATTCAGCGACGTCTTCCTTATCAAATGGAATGAAGATTAACCAATTCCCAAGCTTCATTAAGCTCATAAGCCTCATCGCACAACCCCCTAACTGACCTGATAATGAGGTAAAAACCTTTGCTTTAAGCCCAAAACCAATAGTTGAAGTAATAAAAAAGTAGAAATTTTTACATTTTTTTTTCAAACATGCTTTTTCAATTTAAATGTTTGGTTATATTTGCACTCGCATTTAGCGGAAATTCTCCCTTAGCTCAGTTGGTTAGAGCATCTGACTGTTAATCAGAGGGTCTCAGGTTCAAGTCCTGAAGGGAGAGCAAAAAAAAGGAATTCGACAACGGATTCCTTTTTTTTTGATATTATTTTCTCCAACTATTCTATTAATAATTAGATTTACAAAAAACTACATTCATGAAAAAAATTATTTTAGCTGCTATTCTCTATATTACAGCAATCCAAGCAACTTCGGCTCAAAATATCCAATGGAGTGAATCTCAAAAAATGGCTGGTCGCTTATCTTACATAATTCCTCTAGGTGGCAGTGATTTTTTCACCATGAGCTACAAAGGTATGTTTGGTGGAAGTCCTTATTTAAACCATCACTCTCAGTTTCTTATCACGAACAGTGAAAAAATTCAAGTAAAAGTTCCAACAGGAACTGGAATGATGGAAACGCTTTTAATGATTAATGGAGAGTTAGTTATATTTCTATCCGACAGAAAGGATGGAGAAAATACGATTTACCTTCAAAAGTTTAAAACGAATTGCTTAACGGATGGCGCACCTGAAAAAATCATGTCCTATAAAATACCGAAAGGACGAAGAGGCAATGATTATTTTGGACTTGTACAATCAGAAGATTTAGAATTTTATGCGATCTACTACCAAATTCCAGGTAAAAACGAAACGAAGGATCTTTACGGGTACAAAGTATATGACAAAGAAGATGTGCTAGTTTCAGAAGGAGAGCACGAATTACAATATGATAATGATTTGGTTGGCTTAACAAATAAATACCTGTCAAATTCGGGTGACTTTTTTGTTGGAGCAAATGTTTTCGTACCGACAGGGAATAAAGGAATTTTTAAAGAAAAGTATGCTTTAGATAAAGTCATTTTAATGCACGTAACGCCTGAAGGAGTAAACGAAGTTAACTTAGAACTCAAAACAGGGAAAACATTATCTGATTTCACGTTTTCTTCAGACAACAATCGGCTATTAACCTTTACTGGTTTGTTTGGTGAAAAAGACAATCGATCTGGAGGTATTGCCGGTGTATTTTATTTTCAATTAGATTTTGATAAAGGGGAAATCATTAAAGAAGGTTGGAACAAATTTGACAAAGATTTCATCACATCAGAATGGTCAGACAGACAGAAAAAACGCTCAGCTAAAAAAGAGGCTAAAGGTAAAGGAACACCAACTTTATTCAGTTATGATGTCCGTGAAACGCATACGTTAAATGACGGTTCTTTAATTGGATTAATTGAACAATATTATGTTCATGTTGTCACCACAACAGATCCAAAAACCGGAGCAACGCGCACAACTTATTACTACCATTATAATGATATTATAGCCTATAAAATAAACTCAGAAGGTGTTTTTGAGTGGGTTACAAAAATCGACAAGGCACAAGTTTCAACCAACGATGGTGGTTATTTTAGTTCATTTGCATCCTACATCAACGATGGAGAATTAAACTTGATTTTCAACGATAATTTGAAAAATTACACAGAAGCGGGTGTCTTTATTAATGACCCTAAAAAATTTCAATCTACATCTTACCGCAAAAGCAGAGCTGGTGCTGCAAAAGTAACCATCGAGTTAGAAAATGGGAAAACGGAAAGAGAGATTATGTTCAAACGAAAAGAAGTGGCAGGATTTGTTGTTCCAAAACAATTTTGTATTGACGAAATAAATCAAGAGGTTTTACTTGTACTTATTGAGTCTCGTAAAAAAATCAAGTTTGGATTTATGAAATATTAAACTAACGTAGTACTAATTAAAAAAACCCGTTAAACATAGTTAAGCGGGGTTTTTTGATCTATGACATAAAGAAAATTCAATACCGAATCTACCCTAATTCTATTATTTTGCCTTGAACGCATTAATTGCATTGGACGTGAAATCGCTCAATACTAATGTCCCACTCATTCCAGCACGCTCCACCAACAATTGGTCCCAATCTTCAGTTCCTTTCCAAAGTACTTTCTTCAACATTGCCATTGCCTCAGGGCTGCTTTTCGCTAAGCGTAAAGCTAAAGCATATACAGCAACATCCATTTCTTCTATTGATTCGAAAGTCTCAGCGTAAAGCCCGTTTTCTTTTGCCCAACTTGCAGATAGCCATTCAGTAGCATTAATAGTTAACTGACTCATTGCAGACAAGCCCATTTTGCGTTCAACAGCTGGCCCAACCACAAAAGGTCCGATACCTACAGCCAATTCCGATAACTTAACATCAGCATTCGTAGTCGCAAAACAATAATCAACAGAAGATGCCATTCCCACTCCTCCACCTACAGCTTTTCCTTGCACTCGTCCAATAATAAACTTTGGTGCAGTTCTACATGCATTTATAACCTTTGCAAACCCAGAAAAGAAAGCCAAACCTGTTTCTTTATTTTTTATTGAAATAAGTTCGTCGAAACTTGCACCCGCACAAAATGATTTTTCGCCTAAAGATTGTAAAACAATCACTTTTACGTTATCATCCTTCCCCATAACCGTAATAGTTTCGGCAAGCAATTGTAATATTTTTCCAGGTAATGAATTGCTCAAAGGATGACCAAAAGTGATCGTTCCAATTCCATTTTCTTGTATTGAAGTGGTAACACTTCCTTGATCTACTGCTAAAGACATATTATTAATTTTTCTCAAAATTAAGAAATACTAAATACGCACAACTATCTTTTTATCAAAAAAAGAAATTAATCGATTAAATTTAATAAGTTGAATTAATCTCTTTTGGGGAGATTCGCAAACATTTCTTCAGCAGTCATTTTTGGTTTTTTGAAAGCTTTATTGAACGTTGCAGCTTTTGGAGCAACAACTACTTCCTTTTTTGCCGGACGATTAGATTTTGGCGAAGCAACCTTTACATCCAAAGGTCTTTCATTCACGATTAACCCGTTCAACGCTTGAATTGCTGCAATTGCTTGGTCAGCACTTTCCATCTCAACATAGCCATAACCCTGAGATCTTTTTGTTTTGGGATCAAAAACGACATGAGAGTAGGCAACTTCTCCGAATTGAGAAAAAGTAACTTTCAGGTCTTCTGAGGTAATTGACCAATCTAAATTTGCAATGAAAATATTAATCATTTTTGTATTGTCTATTGTATTGTGGTTGATAATGTTTTTTGAATGCGCAAAAGTACTAAACTTTTATGGATAGATTTATATAAAAAAAGCTATTCCTTCTTTAATTTCCCTTTTTTCCAAGCATCTATAAATTGAGCCCATTGTAACGGATTTAACAAACCACTGGTTTGCGCCTGACCTCTTGTATATACTTGATTTTGTGCCTGTTGCACTTGCCAGCTGTAGGCCAATGAAGGATCATTTGGTATTTGTTGGGATAAGGTGGCTAAACTTTCTCCAGACAATTGTCTTTGCGCTCTACGCAACGCATCATCATACGGATCCATTTCTAAGAAAGCGCTAGCAAATTGTTCGCGACTCGGCCAAGGATAAATAATTACATCTGGAATGGTGATCGTATCTGGAGTCATGGCATGTATTAAAGAATACCTCGATTCAGATAAAGTATCTGGAACAACATAGGTCGATGGTTTGTATCCAAAATGATTGAAAACAATAGTATCGCCCGGTTTTACAACAAATGAAAAATAACCGTAATAATCTGCAACGGTACCGCGTCGATTTGACTTAACAAAAACTCCGGTGTACGGAAGCTGCTCTAACGAGTCTATTGAAACTACCACTCCAGAAAATTGGATTAACTCAATTTTCTTGTCTTGTGCACTGGCAAATAATGAAGTCAAAACAACATTAAAAAGTAAAAAAGAAAAGCGAAAACATTTCATCATAGTGCAAATATGGAAGATTCTTAGTTATTAATTGTCGCATTAGAAATAATTAACAAAAAATTGAGAATTTAATCCAAGCTAAACATAGGACTTCCTCCAATTATATTTGTTACATTTGCAAGAATTTATTTAACAAAAATAGGTTCCAACATGGCACTCTCAGATATTAGAAATGTACAAGAAGGATTAACGTACGACGATGTACTACTTGTCCCTGCATATTCTCAAACACTTCCGCGCGAAGTAGTATTACACACAAAGTTTTCTCGAAATATTACTTTAAAATCGCCGATCATTTCTGCCGCGATGGATACGGTAACAGAATCAAGTTTAGCGATTGCTATTGCGCAACAAGGCGGAATTGGTGTCGTTCATAAAAATTTAAGCATTGCTGAACAAGCGCTACAAATCAAAAAAGTGAAACGTTCGGAAAGCGGGATGATTCTAGATCCAATCGTGCTAGACATCAATTCATTTGTTAGTGATGCATTAGCGCTTATCAAAGAACATAAAATTGGAGGAATACCTGTTGTAGATTCCAACCGCGTTTTGAAAGGCATTGTTACTAACCGAGATTTACGTTTTGAGAAAAGATTGAATCGACCGATTTCAGAAATAATGACAACCAAAAACCTTGTCACTACAAAAGATGGAACTGACCTGTCTACTGCTGAAGATATTTTACAAGAAAACAAAATTGAAAAACTACCTGTAGTTGATGAAAACAATAAATTACTTGGACTCATTACCTATCGCGATATAATTAAAGTTAAAGAACATCCTAATAGTTGCAAAGATCAATACGGAAGATTGCGTGTTGCTGCTGCCGTTGGTGTTACGAACGATACAATAGAACGCGTCGACGCACTAGTTGAAGCTGGTGTAGATGCCATAATAATCGACACTGCACATGGTCATACAGCTGGAGTAATTGTAACCTTGCAAGCCGTTAAAGCCAAACACCCAATGCTCGATGTAATTGTTGGAAATATTGCTACAGCTGAAGCTGCAAAGTTTTTGGTAGAAGCTGGTGCAGATGGAGTAAAAGTTGGAATCGGACCTGGTTCAATCTGTACTACTAGAATTATCGCCGGAGTTGGAGTACCTCAATTAACTGCAATTAACGACGTTGCTAGAGCATTAGAAGGAACTGGAGTTCCTGTAATTGCTGATGGCGGAATACGATATACTGGAGATTTAGTAAAAGCTATCGCAGCTGGTGCGGATTGCGTAATGCTTGGATCAATGTTTGCTGGAGTTGAAGAATCTCCTGGAGAAACAGTAATTTATGAAGGGCGTAAGTTTAAAGCTTATAGAGGTATGGGGTCTTTAGAAGCTATGCAAAAAGGATCGAAAGATCGTTACTTTCAAGATTCCGAAGATGATGTTAAAAAATTAGTGCCTGAAGGAATTTCTGGTCGTGTACCTTATCAAGGTAGACTGGAAGAAGTTATGTACCAATTACTTGGTGGACTTCGTGCTGGAATGGGATATTGCGGAGCACCAACCATCGAAAAACTAAAAGGTGCCAAATTTGTACGTATTACAAGTGCAGGAATGAAAGAATCTCACCCGCACGATGTTACAATAACTAGAGAAGCTCCAAATTATAGTGTAAAATAATATTCAAAAAAATACGTTACATTTGGCTACTAAAAACAATTCAACAACTCACATAGTAATGAAAAATTTAATTATTGCCGTTTCAATTTTAATAAGTTCACAATCGTTTGCACAAACAAGAACAGTAATGACAATTGATGGTAAACCTGTTACAGAATCAGAATTTCTTCAGATTTACCTTAAAAACAACAACGATCCAAAGTTTGATCAAACTTCAATGGATACTTATATTGAACTTTTCAAAAAATTCAAATTAAAAGTAGCTGAAGCTGAAGCATTGGGTTATGATACTATTCCTAAACTTACTAAAGAGTTGGAGGGATACCGTAAACAATTAGCTACACCATACTTAATTGATGCTAACGCTAACTCAGCATTGGTTGACCAAGCTTACCAAAGAAGCACCGAAGAAATAAGAGCGTCACATATATTAATTAAATGTGATGAAACGGCACCGCCAGCAGACACATTAAGAGCTTACAACAAATTGCTTGCGCTTAAAAAACGTGTTGTTAACGGTGAAGATTTTGCGGCAGTTGCAAAAGGTAACGGTGGGTCTGATGATCCATCTGCAAAAACAAACGGTGGTGATTTAGGGTTTTTTACTGCTTTTCAAATGGTTTACCCGTTCGAAGAAGCAGCATTTACAACGCCTGTAGGTCAAATATCAACTATTGTTCGTACGCGTTTCGGTTACCATTTCTTGAAAGTAACTGATAAACGTGCTGCACGAGGAACACTCAAGACTGCTCACATTATGGTGGCTGTCACTAAAGATGCTACAGATGAAGAGCGTACAACTGCTGAGAAAAAAGCAAACGAGTTGTACGTTTTATTACAAAACGGGTCTAACTTTGAAGACTTAGCTAAAACCCACTCAGACGATCCTTCATCGAACTCAAAAGGTGGAGCTTTACCTCCATTTGGAACAGGAACATCAACACGAATGATTCCAGAATTTGAAGAAGCTGCATTTGCTTTAAAAGCGGATAACGATTATTCTAAGCCAATTATGACACAATATGGTTTTCATATTATCAAAAGATTAGAATTGTCACCAGTTCCAAGTTTTGACAAGATGAAAAAAGACCTTCAACAAAAAGTTAATAAAGACGAGCGTGCAGTGAAAACACAAGATTTCTTTATTGCTAAATTAAAAAAGGAATACAAGTACAAATATGCAGGAAAGAAGAGTTTAAAATGGTTTACCGCCAACCTTGACACAACTTATGTTCAAGGTAAATGGGATGGTTCACAACTTAAAACAAATAAAGCGCTATTCGTATTGAACAAAAAGCAATTCACACAAAAGGACTTCGTTGCTTACCTCGTTAAAACAGCTAGAAACACTAAGAAAATGGAAACAAGCGACATCGTTGCTTCTAAGTACAAAGCTTTTGAAAAAGAATCAATCTTAGCCTATGAAGAAAGTCGTTTAGAAATGAAACACCCCGACTTTAAGGCACTTATGAAAGAATACCACGACGGTGTTTTATTGTATGAAGTTATGAATGATCAAGTTTGGCAAAAAGCTTCTAAAGACACAACCGGATTAAAATCTTTCTACGAAGCCAACAAAGCTAAATACCAATGGAAGGATCGATTAAACGGAACAGTTTTCGAATGTACAACTGAAAAAATTGCAAAAGAGGTGGCAACAATGCTAGCTTCAAACGATACAATTAACAGTAAGCACGTATTGGCTAAAATCAATAAAGACACTGAATTGAATCTAAAAGTAAGAAACAATACATTTGAAACACAAGATATAGCATATTTGAAAAACCAAAGCCTTACAAAAGGATTGAATAAAATGTATGCTTACGACAATAAGTTTTATGTGGTTAAAATTGATAACGTGCTTCCTGCTCAAGCGAAAACTTTACAAGAGGCAAGAGGAATGGTTGTTTCTGATTACCAATTGGAACTAGAAAAAACATGGTTATCTTCACTTGAGAAAAAGCATCCAATCGTGATTAATAAAGATGTTTTATACAACTTAAAAAAATAACATTACTTTTCAATTTTAAAGAAGACTCATCCAAAGGATGGGTCTTTTTCATTTCCAGTTGAAATCATTATCTTGCACAAAAATTACACATTATGATTCTGAGTCGCATCTGGACAGCCTTTTTTTTAATTAGTATACTTGTCGCAGGTTCTCAACTGTTTAAACAGCCCTATGGTAAAACTGTCTTCTCCAGAATGATTACTGGTAAAAGCGGTGACACTACCCTAACCCGTCAACTTGATAGCGCACGAATAAGTAAAACTGCACATGCTTTCATAGATCAAGGATATACTTACAAAGTGAACGATTACCGAATTACAAAGAATAAGGAAGGTCAATTTTTAGGTTATTACGAACAAAGTGCTGACGGTGTGTTAGCTACGTGTAAAACAGCAGTAGAGATTTGCATTGGACTAATCGGTGTAATGGCTTTGTTTATGGGGTTCATGTCGATAGCAGAAGCAGCAGGCGGCATACGTTTACTTTCAAAAATTATTGGACCATTTTTTAGCAAGTTATTTCCCGAAGTTCCTAAAAACCATCCATCAATGGGGCACATGATGCTAAACTTCTCTGCCAACTTATTAGGTTTAGACAATGCAGCGACGCCGTTTGGAATAAAAGCAATGCAAAGCCTACAAGAACTTAATCCAGATAAAGATCGCGCAAGCAACGCACAAATAATGTTTCTATGCTTACATGCGAGTGGATTAACATTGATACCTGTGAGTATTATTGCCTTGCGCTCCAAGCAAGAAGCATTAATGCCAACCGACATATTCATTCCGTGTATGATAGCAACTTTCTGTGCTACCATGGCGGCAATGATGATCGTTTCATTTCGACAAAAAATAAATTTATTACAACCTGCCATATTGCTTTGGGTGGGAGGATTATCTGCAGTAATAGCGAGCATCGTTTATTACATTTCAACATTAGATAAATCCGGAGTTGACACATTCTCAGCATTATTAAGCAACGGACTTTTATTGTTCATATTTATTGCCATTCTACTCGGCGCATTATATAAAAAAGTAAATGCATTTGACCATTTCGTAGAAGGGGCAAAAGGCGGTTTTGAAACCTCTATAAAAATAATTCCATATTTAGTAGGGATGCTAGTTGCAATTAGTTTATTACGCACAAGTGGAACCTTTGAATATGTAATTGAAGGAATGCGCTGGATATTTACCCAATTTGGAATGGACACGCAATTTGTAGATGGTTTACCAACGGCATTAATAAAACCTTTAAGCGGAAGTGGTGCAAGAGGAATGATGGTGGACACTATGAAAACCTACGGAGCTGACTCTTTTGCTGGAAGATTATCTTGCATTCTTCAAGGAAGTAGCGACACCACATTTTACGTTATTGCAGTGTATTTTGGCGCGATTTCAGTAAAAAACACCCGATATGCAATCGGATCGATGTTACTGGCAGATTTAGTTGGGATAATTACCGCAATAAGTGTTTGTTATCTGTGGTTCACATAAATCCATTCATATTCAAACATATACCACTCGCTAGGTCATTGACGCCAGTCAGCTATTCAATTGGCACGATTTTGAATACTCGCTCGGTTACTAAAAAAAAGCACTTATATTTGTAATGATATGATCAAAAAAATTCAGTTACTTGTTTTTCAATTTCTTAGCCTAGTTGTATGCAATACTGCTATCGGTCAAGAAATAGAGACATCTGAAAAAATATCTGATTGCCATGGTGCGGTGAGCATCTTGGAACCCGGGAGTTTTAGCATCCAACTTTCAGGGAAATCTGGAGAATTCAAAGAATTTTCTGCTTATCCTTCTCTAAAAGAAACTCCTGAAAAAAATAGCATCTGGGCCTCGTTCATAGCTCCACATGACGGTATTTTTTTTATTGACGCAACGGTAAAAGAATCAGACCTACACATGATCATTTTTAAATCAGTCGGCTCGGATATTTGTGGTGAAATTCAACGCGGTATTGCAGAAATTCAGCGAACAGTTACAGCTATAATCGGGCAAGATCTTGGCCTAAGCTATGAGGTAGATCCAACCCACTTATATCCATTGAGTTTGAGTAAAGGTGAAACAATTCTTATTTGTTTCAATTCAAATTCAAAGGCAAAGGCTATTGTTCATACTACCATAGATTTTGAACCATTAAAAATGGAAGATGGCATTGCCATAGAATCAAAATTAATAGATCAACGTAAAACGGTAAATGATAAAACCTTACGCATCGAATTGAGAGACGCGGACACAGGAAACCCATTAATAGGTAAAATCACATTAACAGGAATTAAAGACATTACCTTGCAATATACTGGATCTGACTTTTTATTTACAATCGATAAAATAGGTCGAATCATGTTAAAAGTAGATGCAAGTGGCTACTTTTTTGTAGATAGAGAAGAACCTATTAGTTCTATTGGTGATCATGAAATAGTTATCTATCTAGAAAAATTAGAGCCCGGGAAACAACTCGACATTGAAGGAATTGAATTTCATCCTGGAACATCCGAATTTATGCCCAGTGCAGATGTTAAGCTTAAACGTCTAAAAGACTTTTTAGCACTCAATTCTGTAATTAAGGTTGAGATTGGCGGTCATGTACAAGCGATTGGAGATAATACATTTGCTGCACAAAAACTTTCTGAAGCAAGAGCTAGAAGAGTAGTAAATTATCTCGTAGAAAACGGAATTGAAAAGGAAAGAATGACTTGGAAAGGGTATGGTAACGAAAAGCCAATCTACCCGGAACCAAAACTTGAATGGCAAGAACAAGCCAACAGAAGAGTTGAAGTTACCATTCTTTAATCCTTATCAAGGATTACCCTAAAGTGTTCAAAATCATTGATTCAGTTTAATACGCTTACACTAACTAAGTCTTACCTATTTTATTTTTATACTATTTTTGAATTCTCAGCATAGATACTTCAAAAATCTTGTTACCTTGTTGGCACCAATAAACATAATTCCATGAAAATACTTTCAACCCAAGCCCTTCGCGGACCAAATATTTGGAGCGTTCAACGTAAAAAACTTATTCAAATGCGCCTCGACTTAGAGGAGACTGAACAATTTCCTACGAATAAAATTGAAGGTTTTGGAGATCGCATAAAGGCTATGTTTCCTACTATGCTTTCTCATCGTTGTTCTGAAGGAGTTGAAGGCGGTTTCTTTATGCGTATTGACAAAGGAACCTGGATGGGTCATGTTATCGAACATATTGCTTTAGAAATTCAAACACTCGCTGGCATGGAAACTGGTTTCGGAAGAACCAGAGAAACCAAAACGCCAGGAATCTATAATGTTGTATTCAGCTATACCGAAGAAAAAGTTGGCCTATTTGCTGCGGAATCATCCGTTCGTATTGCCGAATCGCTAATTGCCGGGACGGAATATGATTTGCAAGCAGACATTAAAAAAATGCGTGAAATCAGAGAAGATGTTCGCCTTGGACCAAGCACCGGATCAATCGTGGATGAAGCTGTTGCGCGAGATATTCCATGGATACGATTGGGCACAAACTCTTTGATTCAACTTGGATATGGTAAAAACCAAATGCGTTTTCAAGCCACAATTACATGTAACACAAGTAGTATTGCTGTGGATATTGCTTGTAATAAAGAGTTAACTAAAAAATTACTACATGCCGCTTCAATTCCTGTTGCTAGCGGAGACATTGTTGTGGACCAAGAAGACTTAGAACGTTGTATTAATAAAATTGGATATCCGATTGTGATTAAGCCACTCGATGGAAACCATGGAAAAGGAGCATCTATAAACGTTACAAATCTTGCCGATGCTATATCAGGTTTAGAATATGCAAAACAATACAGCAAACGAGTAATCGTAGAGAAATTTATTACGGGTCATGATTTCCGCGTACTTGTCATTGACAACAAAATTGTAGCTGCAGCACAACGTGTTCCTGCACATGTTGTTGGAAACGGAAAAGACTCTATTCAAGTGTTGATTGACACAGAAAATCTTAATCCGAAACGAGGTTATGGGCACGAAAATGTTTTAACCGAAATTAGTATCGACCGTGACACTATGGATCTTTTGGATCGCTTAAAATATACAGTGGACACAGTTCCTGCGAAAGGAGAAATTGTGTACTTAAAGTCAACCGCTAACCTAAGCACCGGTGGAACATCTATTGACGTTACTGATATGATGCACCCAGAAAACATCTTTCTTGCCGAACGCATTTCTCGTGTAATTGGCTTAGACATTTGTGGAGTAGATATAATGGCAGAAAACTTAACTCAATCCTTAAAGGAAAATGGGGGGGTAATCTTAGAAGTTAATGCCGCACCAGGATTCAGAATGCACTTAGACCCAAGCGAAGGATTAGGTAGAAATGTTGCTGCACCAGTGATTGATAGCTTATACCCTTTAGGGAAACCGAGTAGAATTCCAATTATTGCGGTTACGGGTACCAATGGTAAAACAACCACTACCCGACTGCTTGCCCACATGGTGAAATACATGGGTTATAAAGTTGGATACACAACGTCTGACGGTATCTACGTTCAAAATCACATGATGGAAAAAGGCGATACCACTGGCCCTATCAGTGCAGAATATATTTTAAAGGATCCAACCGTGGACTTTGCGGTTTTAGAAACAGCCCGTGGAGGAATTTTACGCTCTGGACTTGGATTTAGCAGATGTGATATTGGAATCATTACTAATATTCAAGAAGATCATTTAGGAATCAGCGATATTGAAAACTTGGATGACTTAGCCCGCGTAAAAGCTACCGTTGTTAAGAGTATTAAAAAAGACGGTTGGGCAGTATTGAACGCAGAAAGTACACATTGCGTCAAAATTGCAAAGGAACTGAGCTGTAACATTGCTTATTTCTCGATGGACGAAAATCATCCTGTGATTGTAGCCCATAGTAAAGCTGGCGGAATATCTTGTGTATATGAAAATGGCTACATCACCATTAAAAAAGGTGATTGGAAAATAAGAATCGAGAAAGCGACACATATACCATTAACTATTGGTGGTGCTGCGAAATTCATGATTGCAAATGTTTTGGCTGCAAGTTGTGCCGGATTCCTTCAAGGATTCAAAACTGACGAGATGAAGCTTGCTTTAGAAACGTTTATCCCGAGTGCAGCGTTAACGCCAGGACGAATGAATATATTTAATTTCAAGCGTTTCAAAGTACTCATTGATTTTGCTCATAATCCAGCTGGATACTTAGGCATTGAAGATTTCTTGAGCAATGTAAAAGCCACTCGAAAAGTTGGAATTATTGCTGGAGTTGGTGACAGAAGAAATGAAGATATTATCGAATGCGCAAAAATTGCAGGAAGAATGTTCGATCACATCATAATTCGACAAGAAAAACATTTAAGAGGCAGAACGGAAGAAGAATTGATTGGATTAATTCAAGAAGGAATAAATGCTGCTGGTAATAACGTAACCCATGAAATAATCTCTAAGGAAGTTGAGGCAATCAAACATGCAATTAATGGAGCCGAGGAAGGCACATTTATCACTGCACTAAGTGACGTGATTACTAATGCAATTGATATTGTACAAGAATATTTAGACAAAGAGATTGAAGAGGAACAAAATGTTTAATGTATTAATGTGCTGAAAATCACTGCTCTGTCGACAATAAAGCTGCATTAAGCTAATAAATGATATAAAAAGCAAAAAAAAGACAACCTCTCGACAAGAACCAACGTTATACATGTGGTTTTTGGTTTAGACCATAGTTTATAGCAAAGAAGTCGACTTTTCAATTCAATGGATAGTCGACTTTTTAGTTTGCGGTATTCTCGTCCCATTACTTCTCTTCTCGCAGTCAAAACATCAAGATTTTTTTAAAATATAAATCGGACCCGTTTTTGCTTTCTTTTAGAATCAAAAACTATTATACCTTTGCATACATTAACCGATCGCAATGAAAACAATGCTGAATATATTTATGCTCTTAACATTTGCTGCTTGCCAAGTAAATGCAGAAGTTCCAGAAACCGATACAAACATTAGAACAAGCGTTCTTTCTACAGAAGATTCAATTCAAAAGGCAGACACAATAGTACCCGTAGGTGAATTTAAAGAATTGAAAATGCGCAGAAGAATTCAATCTATCAAAATGAAATCTTCAGATTCGCTAGATATTTACGAACCTGCCATTAATTCCCCAAAATCTGCTATTTATTCTAAAGACGGATCCAAGTTTTACATAAATTCATTAGAAGGATACACCACGGTTGTTTTCGATTCTAAAACGCTAGCAAAGCTTAAAGAAATCAAGCATATTTTTACTGAAAAGAACAATTCACTTTTCAAAAATAATGAGAATACCATTTTTGATTATAAATTCAAACAAACGAGAAAAGAATACAACCACTTCATGGGAAAACCTGTTGAAAGTTGTCTTTCTCACAGTGGTAAATATTTATGGGTAACCTATTACCGCAGAGATTGGGATGACCATGCAGAATCTCCTTCTGCAGTGGCGATTATTGATACCGAAACGGACGAAATTGTGCGCATGATGCCCAGTGGACCACTCCCAAAAATGATTGCTTGTTCGCCTGATAATAAATACATTGCTGTTACGCATTGGGGAGATAATACCGTTGGTATTATAGATATTTCTGGCGATGATATTAACGCATTCAACTACGTTTCTCACACCATTGTAGATTACCGTATGGTGATGAATTTCGCAAGCGGAACGCACGTCAACCGAGATAGTGAATGTGGTAATTGTTTGCGTGGAACCGTTTTTTCTCCAGATGGAAAGTACATACTTATTGCAAAAATGGGGAGTTCAGGAATTGCTATTATTCAAACGGAAGGTTTCAAATATTTAGGAACCGTTGTGGGTATGAAGTCTAATTTAAGACACATTGTAATTAATAAAGGTGAACTAATCTTGAGCTCGAACAAGTATGGTTTTGTACAAAAAGCAAACCTAAACGAAATCCTTGCTTTACCCTTTACTGACCCAACGGTAAACGTTACTTACGATAAATGGGAATCTGTTGAGGTTGGACCTGGAGCGCGTACCATTGATGTAACCCAAGATGGAAAGTACATTTTTGCCTGCGTAAACAGTGGTTGTAAAATTGCCGTAGTTCGAGCGAGCGACATGAAAGTTGTGTTCAATGTTGAAGCATCTAAATTCCCGGTTGGCATGGCACTTTCTCCTGACGGAAAACAATTAGTTGTTACCTCGCAAGGCAAAGATAGCACTCCAGGAAGTGGAAATGCTGTTACCGTTTTTGACGTGATTTACGAATAACATCATAACAAGATCAAATTTGATTTCCAACAGTTTCTTGTTGGAATGATTCCCGCCCTATCGAAATACATTGCTTGAATCCTCATAACTTTACGGTATGAGGATTTTTATTTTACTATTTATTTTACTGAGTTACCGTGCCATTGCCCAAAACTATGCTCCACCGTTAAACATTCCCTTAACCCTTGCGGGTTCATTCGGAGAATTACGCCCGAATCATTTTCACATGGGTTGCGATTTTAAAACGGGTGGCGTGGAAGGCTTGCCTTTGTTCAGTGTACAAGATGGATACGTAGCACGAATTCAAATAAATCCGGGCAGTTATGGTAAAGTAATTTACATTAATCACCCGAATGGTGTTACGAGTGTTTATGCTCATTGTCAACACTTTTACGGCAAGATAGCGCAGAAACTGGACGAAGAACAACGTAAACAAAAGATAAACGAAATAGAGCTTCTATTCGAACCTGGTGATTTACCTTTGAAAAAAGGTGATACCATTGCTTTTTCTGGAAACAGTGGTAACAGTAGTGGTCCACATTTGCATTTCGAATTACGTACAACAGCAACCGAAACAGCGTTAAATCCTTTAACCCATGGCTTTAGCATTGTTGACAATACAGCTCCTACTCCTTATAGAATTAAAGCATACGCTGTTACAAAAGAAGGTTACTGCATCCCTGGAAAATCAAAAGTTGAAGGGATAAAAAAAGTAAAAGATAGCTACCAAATCACGTCTAAATTCTTTGCAATTCCAGCCAACTTCTGTACAAATGATGGAGGAATAGGCTTTGCTTTAGAAACAAAAGACAAAATTGGAACCGACAATAATTGCGGCACTTATGAAATAGGATTAAGTATTAACAAAGAAGCGATATTCAATCAAAAACTCGACTCCATCAGTTTTGATCACTCAAGACACATCAATAGTCATAAGGATTTTGCAGCCTACAACGGCGCTAAAGCACATTTTCACAAAAGCTTCGGTGTAGATAATAACCAACTTTTTGTTTACCCCAAACGATCTTACGGAATACCAGCTAAACCGAAAGATAAATTCAATTTAGAATATTCGTTATTCGATGCACGCCGTAATAAGACGACGTTATTTACAAAAGTAGTTGTTGATTCAGGAGCAATTTCAACTGTTATTCCTTTCGAGCCGCATGATGCCTACCTTTGGCCAACTATGAGTTATACATTTACCGGACATGATTTCACCTTAACTGTTCCCGAAGGCGCTTGTTACGAGCCTGTACTCAAAAACCAAGGATCTATTAAAATTTGCCGTATTGGCGATTCTAAACAGCCCACAGCAAAAGACTTAGAAGTGCGCATGACCGCTATGGATAAAATTCATTTGGGCAAACAAGTGATTACTGTAACGCGTGAAGGGCGCGCTCCTGTAGCACTGGCAACGAGCTATCATAACGATACGTTAATTGCCGCATCGAAATATTTTGG
>JAYSRU010000234.1:0-8280 GCA_043720875.1 Crocinitomicaceae bacterium | reverse complement strand
CAAGGTGGGTATGATGAACGCGTGCACTGGCCGGATTTAATTAATGCCAAAAATCATGTTGGTGGAACGGATGTTATCAATACCCTTTCAAATGGTGGAGGAGCTTGGACACATTACAATTATGCAGTAAAAATAGACGATCCATGTGACGCGACTCCCAACAAAGAGATGAAAGAGGTACAATATTTTAACTCGGATAATAAAGGCTCGTCTGTTGGATTTATTAGAAATAGAACAAAGAATATTTTAACCTATCCCACCCACAATTGTAACTCGAGTACCAATATATGTAATATACGTTTGGATAATCCGAATATTTTTAATGATTTCGTTGAAGATTTTGATGATTACAGGTATGTAAGAGATGTTGACCTAGATTGGAACAATAAAAGAATTAATCTCGCTGGACTGAAAGTACATAGATGCTACCAAACAGATTATTATGCGTATAAGACTGGTGCATACATTTCGAGTTTTATCAAAAGAACGGATGAATTTGGATCTCTAGTACTCAAAAATCATCCTACCTTAGATTTTGACAAACAAATCGTATATTTCGTAACCAAATTACTTGACGTTTGCCCAAAAAGCATGGAAGAATTAGATGATGAAGCAACGATAAATGAAATTGCTTATTTTTACCTTAACGCGGCAAACAATACCATTGAAGTGATTCAAAATGATGCTTCAATGGTTAGCGAACGTGCCGTTACTGAATATTTTTTATACAACGCACTGGGAGAAAAATTAGCAGTGATACAACTAAACCAGGATAATGAAGTTATAAATTTAGACAACTATCCTTCTGGTTTTTATTTTATTATCAACACATCCAACAATTCATCCTTTAAATTTGTTAAGCCATGAAAATTGTATATGTATTTAGTAGCTTTATTCTTCTGTTAGTGTCATGTCATAAAGAAAAAAATGTAGAAGAATTTGAAGCATTTAAAGGTACTTGGAAACTTGATAAAAAAGTTTCTTATGTAAAAGATTCTATTTTTGAAATAGATAATTTTATTCAATATTTAACTTCTCATACGCTAGGAGATGGTAATTCTGAATCATACTTTGATCTACCAAAGTTATTTAATACTACGTATCCAACAGATCTTGAATGTAATTTTTTGAACGACGGCAAGCTAAGTTTTACCCATCCAACGTATGGTAATACTTCCTTTAAAATTAAATCTTATGAATCTTTTATATTCAAAGCAACAATCAATGAGACGCAATTGTCGAGTGCTTCGGTTTATTATAATTTTAAAGGATATTGGTTAAACGTAACGAATTGGAAAGGGCAAAAATTCAAGTTTTTCTTTGGCAAAGATGAGGTGAGAGATAAATTAATCACAGTTATTTGGTTTAAGGGAAGAAATTATTATTCTCAAAAAAATCCAGATGTTTTCTTTCCCGGTGGATACTACAAAAATGATCTTACACCTTATATTGGAAGAAAAGTGAATTATTCATTGACTGATTGTTATGTACTAGGTTTATACGCAAGAAAATGAGAACTATATTATATACCGTAATTTTGATCCTTGGAACAAATGACTTTTTAAGTCAAACGATTAAGCAACCATCATCCAAGTTTGAACATCAGTTTAACTACTCGCACAGCACTAAAATAGTTATGTGGGGAAATGGTGGTGTTGGTTACTATAAAACAGAACAAGATAATTTGTGTTACAAACTTTCTTACATACAAACAAGCAAAAGATCTTTCTACTTGGCAGCAGATTTCCAAGCAATCAGATCTTTCCAAGGCGTATTCTTTCAAACTAACGTAGAAAGATGGAACTATAAATATATCGGCCTTCATCTTGGTGTTAATAAAAAAATTAGCCCTTTGTGGGATGTTAATTTTCAACTGGGAATGCCTATTGTAAAATGGTTTGAAAGCAATGTTTTGACTGGTTATAAATCAAAAGATTTATGGATTCATTCTACTGAAAATTCTTCGACTCAGGCTAGAACATCAGAAACAAAAATTAAATCACTTTTAGCAGTTGAATTAGTTCCGAGTGTGAAAATTTATAAAAATGTAAGGTTGCTTTTTGGTCTCAAATATTATTACGCCTTAACTACACCACAATTTAACTCATTCAAGATAAATAATGCTTTGAGTTTTAAAATCGGATTGTCTTATACTTTCTAAATGCCGAAAACGCTGAAAATACTTTGAGAATAGATTTTTCTACCTATTCATCAGGACTATTTTTATTGTAAATTCAACTACTGGTCAATCTATTGAAATTGTTAATCCATGATGAAATTAGCCGTTATTTGTGTAATCGGAGTTCTGTTTTCTGCCTGCCAAAAACAGAAAAATATAAATGAATTTGATCAGTTTCTGGGTAATTGGAAATTGAAATACCGTGTACTTTCAGACTATGGTAATTCAATTTCATGATATGATCTAAAGCCATTGTATTCGAGTATAGACGATATTGAATGTGAATTTTTAAACGATGGATATTTCACATTCACAAGCGATATGTTTGGTAAGGAGCGCTTCAGAATTAAAAGTTTTGTTAAAAAAGATATTCTTTATTTTACATCAAGCACAACGCATATAACGACCGAAGGATATACACTTACCTTATATAACAAAATAGGAAAGAAATTTCTGTTTTTTTTGGCCCTTGACCCCTTGACCCATAGTTTATATACTAATGTTTGGTACAAAGGAAGGCCCTATTATAGTGCACAACACGGTATCATAAATAAGTCTAAATATGGTGAATTAATTGGATGCTATGAAAAATATTAAGTTTATAGTTTGCTTATTGGTTGGTGAGTATTACAGTCAAAATGAAATTCCTAAAAATTCATTTATGCATACTTTTGCGTTCGACATTGGTATTGCAAGAAGATTTCAAATAGCGTCTTCTGTCAACTACGTTTTAGAAAAAACAACTAAAACTGGGGCTATTCAACCTTATTTAGGTTTAGAATTCTTTTCATCAAATTTCCCTCCGTTCGATCTCTCAAATTACGGCAATAACTATGGTTTTTTAGGAATTAAACTTGGTGCCAATGTGAAAATGAATGACAATTGGAAATTCAGATTTAATATTGAAACACCAATACTAAAATGGTTTGATAGCAATGTGTTGGGCGATGACAATAATATTTTACCGAATCTCGGTTCAATTTATAATATTATTTATACAACCCAAGTAAAGCGTTTGATTCCAATTGAGACAACATTCTCTCGTAAAATTTACAAAGGTTTTAATGCATATTCTGGACTTCGCTACTTCATTGTTCAAACAAGTCCAAATATTCCGTTTTATAAAATAAGGCAAACTTTGTATTTGCAACTTGGGGTGTCCTACACTTTTTAGATCCAGCCACTAGCATTCAAAGTGAATAAGATAAATTGTCGCAGCAAGATTGAAAGCTATGCGGTTTTTGCTTTTATCTTCAATTAACAATACGTAAATTTGTTGTTCAATCCAAAAAGTGAAAATAGAATTCTTCAAATACCAAGGAACAGGAAATGATTTTGTAATGCTTAACAACATGTTGGGTGAATACGATGGATTGACAAATTCTCAAATACAATTGCTGTGCGACAGAAGATTTGGAATTGGTGGGGATGGATTAATAATAATTAATGCAACCACCATTGCGGATGTCGATTTTGAAGTGGATTATTACAATTCGGATGCTTCAAAAAGTTTTTGTGGAAATGGTGCGCGTTGCAGCGTTGCTTTTGCGATTCAGCAAGGTATAGTGGTTGCGCAAGCGACATTCAATGCAATTGATGGCATTCATGCTGCCAAAAAAGAGGGTGATTTGGTTTACCTGGATATGCAAAACATTGATAGTATTTTTCATACAGATTCTTGTTCAATCATTGATACAGGTTCACCACATTACGTTTGGTTTGAACAAGATATTGATGCCATTGATATGGATAAAGTGGGCAAAACGATTAGGTATTCGGATGCTTTTTTTACCGACGGAATAAATGTAAATGGAGTTGAAATTATTGCCAAAAATCACATAAAGATTAGAACCTATGAGCGCGGTGTAGAAGCCGAAACCTTATCGTGTGGAACAGGTGCCACCGGCTGCGCGCTAGTTTACGCAACTAAAGCTAATTTGGTGGGGCAACAAACGGTGAAAGTAGATGTGGAAGGAGGAGCGTTGCGTGTGAGTTTTGATCGGGTTGATACAGAGGTCTTTGAAAACATAAAATTAATTGGTCCAGCAAAATTTGTGTTTAAAGGTGAATTTAACTTGGAAGATTAATGCACAGTTATATTTTCAAAAAAATCATAAATAGCCCACTAAGTGCTGCGGAAACGAAAGGAACAATTTTGTGGATTTCGCATGCAGATAAAAAGCCACCACATATCGGAATAAGCGTAAACGGTAATTATTATTCGTGGAAAGCAAAAGGCCTAGATTTTGGAGTTAAAACTTCGGTTTTACAAAAATCTATAGATTTGTTACAATTGCCAAGTGTTCAGGTATTACTGAGTTTTAGTTTGAGTGAAGAACGGGTTAAATCAATATTTGAAGGAATAAAAGATACGCATTCAGGAATTAATTGTTATTCGCCAATTAAAAAGATTCTTGAGTTGAATGAAAACCTAACTTACATCTATTCCATGTTGGATTATTTAGAAGAACAAGGTTCGTTTACGGAAGTTTATGGCCAGTATCTACCAGAAAATTATACAGGATTATTAAATTATACTGCAAAAGAAATTGAAAATAGAATAAATACATTGCGCAATGTTTAAAGGAGATCTAGTTTACATTCGTCCACTTGAGCCAAGTGATGCAACGCACATTATGCTGTGGGAAAATAATGAGTCTGATTGGCAAGTTAGCGGAACTGAAATTCCATATTCCTTGCATTCAATTATGGAGTTTATTGAGCAAGCCCAGCATTTCCGTCAAACAGGTCAGTTGCGTTTAATGATTTGTGATTTAGACGATCAGCCTTTGGGTTTGTTAGATTTTTTTCACGCAAATTTTAAACATCATTTCACGAGCATTGGTATTCTTATCGCGAACGACAAACGCCAATTGGGTTATGCAACTGATGCGTTGAAGTTGGGTGTAAATTATGCACGTAAAGTATTTGATTTCAATAATATCTTTGCATCCATTCATGAATCAAATGAAGCAAGTTTAAATTTGTTTAAAAAAACTGGTTTTGAACAAATTGGGTTGAGAAAAAATTGTTTCAAATTCGACGGAAATTATAGTAACGAAGTATTACTTCAATTGGAAATAGAATAAAATAAAAAGCATGAAAAAATACATTGCAATAGGTTTAGTCGCTGTTATGGTTATCGGAGGGTTTATTTATAAAGATAAAGTAATCATGTATTGGTACGGTCGTGCCACTACATTGAATACAACTAATGTCACGATTTTAGTTCCGAAAGAGGCTACGATCGAAATTTTAGCAGAGAAACTGTTGGTGCTAAAAGTAATTGACGATAAAGCATCCTTCTTGAAAGTGGCTTTAATGAAAGAATTATCTGGGGATCGTTTGGCCAAAGGAAAATTCAGAGTTGAACCGCATACCAATTACAGAACCTTGTGCAACGGATTTACCATAAATGCTAACGGCAATGGTAATGCGGAAGTCGAAGTAAATGTTACGTTTAATAATTGCATTGATTTAGAAGATATCGGTGGCAAAATTGCAAAAGATTTAGACGTTGACAGTGCAGCGTTTTACGCGTATATTACGGATCCATCAACGTTAAAGAAGTACGATTTTACCTTAGAACGAATGCCAGCGATGTTCTTACCGAATACGTATCAAATGTTTTACGATACCGATATTCCAACTTTTGTAGACCGAATGGCGAAAGAATTTAAGAAGTTTTGGACGCCAGAACGTATGGCGAAAATCAAGAAAATTGGGTTAACTTCTCCTTCTGATGTTTCAACACTGGCAAGTATTGTTTACCAGGAACAAAGTCGAAATGCTGAAGAATGGCCGTTAATTGCTGGTCTGTATTTAGAACGCGTAAAAAAAGGAATGCGCCTACAATCTGATCCTACATTCCGTTTCTGCTGGCCAGACAAGTTAAAAGGTGTTGAACGTTTGCTGAACGAACACCGCGAAAGAGATTGTGCCTACAATACCTATTTGCATGACGGCTTGCCTCCAGGTCCAATTTGTGTTCCTCCACCAGCAGTGGTTGAGGCAGTATTAAATGCGGAAATGAAAGGTTATTTATTTATGTGCGCCAAAGCAGATTATTCGGGTTTACACGATTTTACAGTAGGTTATCCTGAGCATGCAGCTAACGCTGTGAAATTCCAAGCGTGGTTGGCAGAAGAATTACGCAATCGTAATTAAGCAATTAGATGTTACGAATTATTCCACTCTTATTTTGTTTCCTTATGATGCAGTCTTATGCCCAAAACAGTGAAAATCGCTTGAATTGGCGTTTTTGGCATCCTGTAAAACAAGAATGGATTCATTTGGGTGATAAAGGAACGGTGCAGCAGAAATTAATCGAAATTGGTGAGTTAAAAGATCCCTATTTCGGATTGAATGAAAATGATTTTGGTTGGATTGAAGACCATACTTGGGAATTTCAAGCTAAGTTTTACCTTACTGAAGAAGAATACTTAGCAGAATTTGTTGACCTTGATTTTGAAAATATTGATACCTATGCAACTATTCATTTGAATGGACATTTCTTGTTTAAGTCAGCGAATTATCACCATCCGTATCGCGAAGAAATCAAGAAATATTTGATGTTGGGGTACAACGATGTCAAAGTGGTATTTACTTCGCCGGTCAACTATCATAAAGAAAATTACGAAAGCGGAGAGCAAAAAATGCCTGCTCCAAACGATGTGTCAAAAACTGCGATTGCACCTTACACAAGAAAACCACAATATCAATTTGGGTGGGATTGGGCCTTGCGCATGAATACAATCGGTTTCCAAGCTCCCGTAACGGTTAAAGCTTATAATACTGCACGAGTTTTAGGGAAGAATATTGTAACAACTTCAATCGAAAACACAAACGCGGCTATAAAATTAGAGCTAAAATTGAGTAATTCATTCCAAGAAGAATTAATCTGGGAAAGTAAGTTGTTTGGAGCTAAAACGTTTGCTTTTGGAGAAACTATTACGCGAGATGAACAAATTGATAACGCCAAATTATGGTGGCCAGCAGGACACGGAGTGCAAAATTTATATCGGGATACTTGGGAATTAAAAACCAAGTTAGGTAAGGTTTTATACCGAGAAGAGGTTCAATTTGGTGTGCGTACGAGTAAGTTGATTGTTGAACCAGATCAATGGGGGACAAGCTATATTATTCAGGTAAACGGAAAATCAATTTTTTGTAAAGGAGGAGATTATATTCCACAAGATGCAATTCCAGAAAGAATAACGGACGCTGCTATTGTTTCACTTTTGGTAGATATGAAAGCTTCAAATTTCAACATGGTGCGCGTTTGGGGCGGTGGGTATTATCAACCAGAAGTTTTCTATAAAACATGCGATGAATTAGGATTGATGGTTTGGCAAGATTTAATGTTTGCTTGTGCAGTTTATCCTGGAGATCAAGCGTTTTTGGATAATGTAAAGGATGAATTAACCTATCAAATTCCAAGAATTGCCTCACACCCCAGTTTAGTACTGTTTTGTGGAAATAATGAAGTGAGTGTAGCGATGAAATATTGGGGATTCCAAACTACCTATTTCATTTTGCCTGAAGAACAGAAGCGCATGGATGAAGGATATGCTGCGCTTTTTCAAAATATTGCACCATCAGCGGTAACAGCTTATTCTTCGGCGCCCTATGTACATACTTCACCACTAAGTCATTGGAATAATGATGAGGCTTTCAATAATGGTTCTCAACATTACTGGGGAGTTTGGCACGGTGGAGAGCCAATGATCAATTTTGCCAAAAAAATTGGAAGATTTAACGCTGAGTACGGGTTTCAATCATTTCCTGAGTTTTCGACACTAAATAGTTTTGCTACCGTTAACGACATGGATCTAGACAGTAAGGTGATGAAGCATCACCAAAAAAGCTATGTAGGAAATGGGATGATCTTAAAGCATGCAAAAGATTTGTATGGTAAACCTAAAGATTTTAATGAGTTCGTTTATTTTTCGCAGTTAACGCAAGCATATGCGGTGAGTATGGCCGTTGCGGGACATCGCATTGATAATCCAAGATGTTGGGGCACACTTTTTTGGCAAGTCAACGATTGTTGGCCAGCGCCATCGTGGTCAAGTATTGATTACAAGGGTAATTGGAAGGCG
>JAYSRU010000233.1:0-2954 GCA_043720875.1 Crocinitomicaceae bacterium | reverse complement strand
GGATCGTGCATTCTAAAACTATAGTTTACACTATTCCCATCTCCTTTAATCTCATCGTCACCTTCTTGCCCTTGAAAACCAAATCTGAAGCTTTTATTCACCCCACTTTTCTTCAAATTTCTGCCCTTCAACTCACAACCGAATGGTGAATAGTCTGTTGCGGTTTTAATTTCAGCTAAATAATAGTCGATCACTAAACCTGCGCCAGGAAGACCTGAAACACCAGTTTTACGTGGTAAGGGTTTATCGCTTATGGTGGTTAAAACATTTCCTAAATGGTTGCTAATTTCATAGCTTCGGGCACCTATGCGGTGTCTTTTCTTAATACCATTCACTACCGCAACAATTAGATAAGGGTCGGGTGTTCCTGTTTTTTTTCAATAAGGTAGGCTCATCATACACACCAACTCGGCTAGAGCCATAAATATAGCGCTCAGTTTGGTTAAAGGTACTTGCAGATGATACAACTTTTTCTTCGTACACAGACATAGTGTTACCAGATGCATCAAGTATATAATAACTTGATGATTCCGGAATACCTCCTAATTTGCTATGTTTTGCTATACGATGTCCCATGGCGTCATAGTCAAAGGTAATGATTCTAACGCCACCAGTGGTAGGAATCTTAGTAATTTCTTTCACTTTTCCATCCACACGCCATCTAATGGTTAATTCCCATTCTTTCCTTTTATAAGGCAATTAATTGTTGCCATAATTTGTATTTTTTCATTTAATTATTTCCCCACATTTTCACCATTACTTAAATCTTTGCACGCAATACGGCACCGTAGTTCAATGGATAGAATAGAAGTTTCCTAAACTTTAGATCTAGGTTCGATTCCTAGCGGAGCCACTTTTGTAAAATCGCTAGAAACAGGGTTTTACACATCGCCACTTGCCATTTGTTCATCTAGGAATTGAATGGTTTCAAATCGACAACTTATTCGCTTTCTTTACGTCTTCTATAGCATAAATAAAGGAATATGGACTTATTTAAGATCTTGAAACAAAGTAAATTAATTGCGCTGATTTCAATTAGCACTTTTACACTATTTGCTCAAAATAAGCCCCAACAAGGCATGCATACAAAGGTTAATAATTTTTCAACTTTTGCAAAAAAATCAATTTCAACCAGTGAAGCTTGGGCGAATTACAATTTACCCGAAGATCAAAAACATCCGGAATATGGTTTTTTACCAATGGATACTCCCTGCTACGATTGTATTGAAGTGTTGTCAAGACGTAAAGTAGATGAGCGTTATTTCGTTGATATTGAAAACCCTTCGAAATATTACCAGCAAAAAGCAATGGGTAATCTGCACGAGTTGATTAACAATCAATGGGTTAGCATAGATCATCATTTTACTCAAAGCACCAATGGAATCTATTTATCTGGAGCCAAAAGAGATCAGATTGGTATTAACACGAATCAGTTTCTTTCTTTCATGAAAACTGAAAAGGGACAATTATCTATGAACCAGTGGTCCTTAAAAATTGTGCGATCAGAAAGTATAGAAAAACTACAAGCCAATTGGGATAATTACACGATAGGTGAAGATGGTATAGAAATTACTAATATTTTCCCTGGAATAAATGCACACATGATTGTGTACCGCGGCTCGTTAAAAACAAATTTTGTGATTGTAAAAAATGAACTTGGGGTATTCGACGAACTTCGCTTCATAGATAAATTTTCTTCCGAAAAGACTACTACTTTAAGCTTTGAAGACGGATTACAAACAAAAGGAATTGGTAAAATCAATGTCAATTTTAATAACGAAGAAATTGCAAAAGTTGATGAAGCTTTATGTTATGCGTTAAACGGTCCGAAGGATATTGGCTTTATCGCCGATTATGAAATACGTGAAGGAAATAATTTAGAAATCATTATTCCTTATCGTTGGATCATCACCAATTTAAAAAATTATTCCTTGGTAATTGACCCGACGGTTACAGGAACAAATACGTTAGCGCAAGCGTCTATTACCGGCTCGATGTACAACGCCTCATGTAATTTCACGAATTCTTGTAATTACAATCTTTCCGTGCCAAGACCTGCAAATGCAACAATAACCGACGTAACCACATCTTTCACGTATACCGCAACAGGAGCATGTTGGTTAGAAGATGGCGCAACCCGTTACGCTGTTGGAGGTTGTGTTAGTCCTGCAGCTGCTGGATTTTATTGGTATTGTAATTTGGCGAGTGGAGGAACCTGTACAGGTACAAATACTCCAATTTTTGCGGATGTTGCATCATGCATTCCAGCTCCTGGATGTGTAATTACCAATGTTCCGTTTGTTTTACAATTTTTTCGTTCTTGTTGGGGAACTGCGGGCTGCAGTAATGCTTGCATAGGTGCCGGATCACCGTGGTCAGTCACGATCACAGGAATCACCCTTGCTCCGTCCAATGTTGTTACACCCGTAACTGTATCTGCAACAACAATCTGTCAAGGTCAATCGCTTACTGCTTCTACCCTTGGAGCAACGGGAGTACCTGGATATACTTACAATTGGAGCTTTAGCGCTACCGGAATTCCTTCAGTTGGAACTGGATTAAGTGCTTCAATTGTGTTTCCACTTTCTGGATCAATTACCTTGTACTCTTTAATAACTGATGCTTGTGGTAACGTGGTTACAAATTCTCGTGTTATTACAGTCAACCCTACACCAGTAGCAGTAGCAACACCAACCAGTCAAACGATTTGTTCTGGATTAACTACAGCAATCGCTTTGAGCTCTATCACGCCCTTAACTACTTTTGCCTGGACAGTTGTTCAAGCAGGCGTAACTGGCGCAAGTGCTGGTGCTGGTGCTAACATTGCTCAAGTATTGACCACAACCGGAGCCGTACCTGGCACCGCAACCTATACCATTACGCCAACAAGAGGAACATGTGTCGGATTACCAATTATTGTTGTGATTACAGTAAATCCTGCTCCAATTGTAGTT
>JAYSRU010000232.1:0-2974 GCA_043720875.1 Crocinitomicaceae bacterium | reverse complement strand
CAGAAAAACAAGAGTAAAAAGAAAATAACATATTAAAATAAAATTGTAACTTAAAATGCGGCACTTACAAAATATGGGTTTTTAGAGATGCCCTTAAGGTTGTCGCCCTTAGCTTGTCGAAGGGCATCTTGTAGATCTTCATTGTAGATTGGTTAGGGGGGCTTCGACTAGCTCAGCCTGACAATCTCTCAGCTTCCTTAACTAAACAACATTGGATTGGGGATTAGGAATTTGGGATGTGTAGAGACGCCATCCTGGCGTCTCTCTCCAGGTAGATAGATTTCACAGCCCTGGCTGTTGTTTCGGGTTTTAACCGTCATCGAACAACTAAGATTAAATTAGACATCGTAAATTTAGCAGATTTAAAAATTTTAGTGGTCGGAAAAGACGATTAAAACAAAATTAAAAAGTCGTCATGAAAATTTCCATCAAAAATTTCTACCAATTCTCATCGCATTGGTAGGTTTTCAAAATAGCCAAAAGGACAATAATGTTGACGGCAGAATTTCCTTTGATAGCAAAGACTATATTTTCGTTAGTGAAAAAAAGGACGATTTGGGAAATCTGTATTCTCAAAATTTTGTGAGTAAAATCTGGCTTTTCTTAGCTAATTCGATTTCATTGTTAGGTGTCTTTTGAGTTTTCTTTTGAAAGCCATTAGCCACCACTATAAATTGTCCTTCGTCGAAAAAGGCAAAGGCTCTGAAAATGTTACTTCCAACTTAAACCCTAATTTAATACAGCCCAACCGTTCCCCCAATGTGTTGAAAATATTTCTTAGGTACATTGTCTATTGTGGAAATGAGTTCTAATATCCTGTTGAACTTCCTTTGAACATCTTCTGTCTGTTCGTCAAAGAACTCCAGAAAATAATGTTTTAAAGGGATACAGATAAATTAAGATGTCCGCCAAGACCAACTTCAATAATTTTTTGCAATGTTGAAATACGTACATCTTTAATGTCATTTTCAACTTTAGAGATATATGCTTTATTTGTTTCACACTTTTCGGCAAGTTGCCCTTGTGTTAAACCTTTTTCAAGCCTGGCTTCGTGTATCATTGCTCCTAATTTAAAAGTTTTATAGCCCTTATCAAATTTATCTCTTTTAGGAGTTCCTTTTTTGCCATATTGTTCGTCAGTTAACACGGCAAGTGTCTTTGTGTTATTTTATGCTTTCATAATATTCTTCCTTTATTTTTAAAGCTTTCGCAATTTCTTGTTTAGGTGTCTTTTGTGTTTTCTTCTGAAATCCATTTGCTAATACAACAAATTTGCCTTCATCAAAGAAGTAAAAAATTCTAAAAATGTCACTAGCAAGTTGAATTCGAATCTCATAAAGGCCGTCCGTACCTTCAAGATGTTTTAGATAAGTTTTTGGAACTTGCTGAGCCTTCAAAATTAGTAAAAAGGTTCAAATAATCTTTTCTCTTACTTTCTGTCGTTGCTTTTTTTTGAAACTCCTCGAAGTAATTAATATACGTAATGATTATTATATATTTTTTTGTACTCAAAATGGAAAGATATAAAAGTAGTCCAATAAGGCAACTTTATTTTTTGTGAGTTTTGTGTAAAAAATTACTTTGGGAAAGGGATGTCCAAAAAATTGACACCAACAAGTGGGGCTTGCTGCAAAGCTGGAATTTATCGCTCGTCCTGCCCGGAACCGCTGCTGAATAGAAATATAAAAGTACAAGTTAACAAACAAAAGCCCAGCAATGCTTGTCGTGCCCAGCAGATGTTGATTGTGATAGAATGCCAATTGATACAACGTTATGCCAGATTTGAAGCAAACGCATTGTTGTACTAAACATTCGGTAGTAAAGAAAGCCGCTTGAATTCTGTAGCGGCTTTCTTTTGCATTTCATTTAAAACAAAAATGTTATGCAACAACCAACTACCAATGGCATGGCTGATAAGCGTTCAGCCAATTATGTAACGATTGTAGCACAAGCCTGTGTTAAAGTAACGGGTTTCGCCCAATTGTACAAAGAGATGGATCGATCCATCTGTATTAGTGGCAAAAGTGGCAGTTTGCTCACTAACTATGGGCGGCAACTGCGCCATCTGGCGCTGCATTACAACTGTGTACCAACCGAACTGTATGGGGAACAGGTAATGTACTACCTGCACCTTGTTAAAAGCCGCGGTAAAGAGTATGGAAGACTGCCCGTAGTGATGGCAAATACCTGTTCAATGTGAGGGCTATGAGCAGGGTATTCCGGGGGCGTTTCATAGCAGCGTTGAAGAAAGTGTTACCCCTGAAAATGACACATAAACTGCTAGCCGCCTTGTACAGGAACAACTGGGTCGTTTTTGCCAAAAAGCCATTTTCGGGGGCGGAAAACGTAGTGGAATACCTCGGTCACTACACCCATAAGATTGCTATCAGCAATCATCATATTGTAAAATTAAATTATGGAAAAGTAACCTTTACTTACAAAGATTACCACCATGGCGGCGTAACCAAAGAGATGAGGCTGGATGCCCTGGAATTTATCCGCCAGTTCAGCCAGCATATACTGCCAAAGGGGTTTGTACGCAACCGGCATTTTGGCATACTGAGTAGTAGCAGCAAACAGCAATGTGGTGTGGTAATAAAAGCACAATTACTACCGCTGCCGACACCGCCACCCCAAGACAGCTACGCTGCACCTGAGGCGTACAACCCAAAGCAGTGCCCCTGCTGCAAAAAACACACCATGGCCACCATCATAGTGTTTAACCGCCAGGGAACACCTGCCGACTGACAACGGATGGCCAATGACATGGTGGCTTGCTTACAATAAAAACTGACTATCTAATGATGGTCTTGCACTGCCATGGCCAGCCATCACTAAAAACGGCCACACCAGCACCTAAAACAGAAAAGAGGCCTGTAAAAGCCGCTGTTACAAAATCTAAAATGGGAACCAATCATTACATATTAAGCAGATCGTTCATGCCAATTGCCGAAAGGTTCATGCTTTTCCCATA
>JAYSRU010000231.1:0-2990 GCA_043720875.1 Crocinitomicaceae bacterium | reverse complement strand
TGGAACACTCAGAGACGATGTAAAATTATTGCTAGTAAATTGTTTCAACATCGGAAAGCCAATTGTAGCACTTTGTGTTAGTCCAGTATTATTGTCCTTAGCGTTTAAAAATGCTGAAATTGATTTGTTACTAAGTTTGGGTACTACGCAACAAGAATCACCCTATAATATTTCAGAATTTCATGCCGGTGTACTAAAAAATGGCGGAGATTATAGTGAGTGTGCGCTGGGATCGATATTGATAGATGAAAAAAATAGAGTAATTTGTGCTCCGTGTTATATGCAAAATGCTAAAATCACAGAGGTAAATGCCAATATCAAAACAGCAATGCAAGGATTAATCCAATTAATGAATTAAATTCGTGCTTCTTATGCCAAATAAATTTTCAGTACTTGTTTTGTTTTTTGCTCTTTTTGGTTGCTTTCAGTCGAACGTAAACAAAATTCTTTCACCTAATTTAGAGGTGCAGTTCGATAAAGCCATAACGTTAAAGCAAGCAAAAGCATTTACTAAGTTTTGGCAGGAAAATGGTTTTGTAGGGAAAAAGCAACAGGTTATAAAAATTCAAAAAGAAAAATCGAATTTTTTAATTTGCTTAATTCCAACGCAAACTGAAAAGAAGCACGTATTGACTTTTGAAGAAAAACTAGCCATTAAACCGCTACAATCTGGATTAACTAATACTGTATTTGGTGGTGTTGACGTATACCTAGCTTATACAGATGACCACTTTCAAAATCCAATACTCATTTTACCTTAAGCAATAAAATTATTCAATTATGAAAATTTCTGCATCAATCTATAGCGATACTAAACGTAGTTTGCCTGAAGTAATTCAAGACCTAGAAAATCATCAAGTTGACTTGCTGCATGTAGATTGTAACGATGATCCAAGGGTTTTTGAAGACATTGCTTTGATTAGAATCTTAACTAAGTTGCCAATTGACTTACATTTGATAACTAGTGAACCGGAAAAATATTATGATTTATTGCGTGCTAATCCAGTTGAATTTTTGACATTTCAACACGAAGATTTAAGTATGCCACTTCAAATACCTGCTGATATTACTGGTAAAAAAGGAATTGCAGTGATCACCCCAACTTCAGTTTCGATATTTGATGGGTATAAGGATTTCGACTTTATTCTAATCATGGCAACCATTCCTGGTCAAAGCGGTGGATTATTTGATACGGTAAATTTTACGAAAATCAGAGAATTTAAAGCCAAATACCCTACTAAGGCAGTTCACGTTGACGGTGGTGTTAATGGCGAGGTTTCTTTCATCTTAAGAAACTTAGGTGTTAGATCATCAGTATCTGGATCTTATCTGTTTAAGGCTGCAACCGTGGGTCAAGCACTTTTAAATTTAACACAAAGAAGTATTGATTCTCATTTCTTAGTCGAAGATTTCATGACGCCGTTAGATCATTCACCAGTGCTTATTGCGGATGATTTAAGTGAAGTGAATTTAAAAAATACATTACAAACCATTGAAACTGGTAAAGTTGGTTTTTGCGTGGTTACAAAACAGGATAAATCTTTCGTTGCGCTAATTTCTAATGCAGATGTGCGTAAAGCATTGTTGGCAAACGTTGACGATTTGGCTGGTTTAGAAATGAAGCAATACTGTAATACAAAACCATTGTCGGTTAATTCAACGTCAACTGTGGGAGAAATGTTGGCAATTGTAAGAAGTGCAAGTTTCCCCGTGTCTTACCTTCCGGTGATAGATGTTGATGGCAAAGCAAAAGGAATTGTTACCTTTGCAAACCTAATAAAAGGCGAATTATGATTTTACATTTAAAACCAGGAATTACTTCAACGGAAGCAGCAGCTTTAGCAACAGCAAATAAAGCATGGCATTTAACATCGGCTGGAGTCGAAGTATTAGTTACTGCATCTTCAATTAAAGAAGTTCCTGCTGCATTGCAACAACATGTAGTTGAATCTTGGTACATGCCCAATGATTTACAATTGGGATCTCGCAGTTATAAGAATGAAACACGTGAAGTTAGAGTAGGTAAACAAATTATTGGAGGCAAGTCGAATAATACATTATTGATTGCAGGACCATGTTCTGTTGAGTCTGAGCAACAAATTAATGAATCATCACAGTTGTTGACAGACCTAGGCTTGACAACGCTGAGAGGCGGTTGTTATAAGCCAAGAACAAGTCCATATTCGTTTCAAGGAATGGGTTTAGATGGATTGAAATTATTGGCAAAAATGCGTGAAAAATATGGTCATGCAATTATTACCGAAGTTAGAGATGCTACGCAAGTAGACGAAATTATTGAATACAGTGATGTTATTCAAATTGGAGCGAAAGCAATGTACGATCAAGGGATTCTTCGCGCCTGTGCCAAAACGCAAAAAACGGTTTTAATCAAGCGTGGTTTCGGAACAACATTGCAAGAATTTGTTCAGTCTGCTGAATTTGTGCTTTCTGGTGGAAATGAAAATGTTATATTATGTGAACGTGGGATTAGAACGTTTGAAACAGGAACACGTTTTACGCTGGATCTTTGTGGTGTAGCTTGGTTAAAAGAAAAAACGAATCTTCCGATAGTTTTGGACCCTAGCCATGCAATGGGTTATGCATATGGTGTTCCTGACTTGGCAAGGGCTTGTACAGCAATGGGTATTGATGGCTTGTTAATTGAAGTACATCCTGATCCATCTGTAGCAAAATCAGATGCTTCTCAACAATTGAATCATGAGCAGTTTACAAATTTATTGTCTTCTCTTCATCCTATAGCTAGCGCAGTTGGACGTAAAATTGTTTAATATGAATTTCTTAGAACTCAACCTTGCATTCTTAGTGGCACGGAATGGAATCGAATTTCATTCTTTTTTGAAAGAAAATAATGTGCTGGAAGTTGGGGAATTATCCTTTGATGATTTGCAAGATATTGCAAGCAGTTTTGAGGTTGAATTAGAACAACTTCTTTTCAAGAATTTAGTATCTATACATCAAGCTAATAATCA
>JAYSRU010000230.1:0-2990 GCA_043720875.1 Crocinitomicaceae bacterium | reverse complement strand
TACACACGGGGCGACACCAAACTCAATAAATCGGAATACAACGCCTACGGAACGCCAACCCGCTTCAATACTGAGGGGGTACAAGACCTCAATATGGTTTGGGATTTGAAAGTAGGCAATTTGTTAAGTCGTAGAGATGCTCGTCGGGGTTTAAAGGAAATCTTCGAATACGACCCGCTCAATCGTTTAAGAAACGCAAGAGTGGAAGGTTTGCAGGCGTATGACTTTGTATTTGAAGACAACGGCAATATCAAATCCAAGACCGATGCGGGGTCGGATTATTTCTACGATGCCGCTAAGTTCAACGCCGTAAAGTACGTGAAGCGCAGCACCCAAACGGCAATCCCGTCAATGCAGCAGGATATTACGTACACCGCTTTTTTACGTCCAAACACCATAACGGAAGGCGCAAACAAGTTAGAATACACCTACGCATCGGATTATGAACGCCGCAAAGGAGTCTTCTCAATCAATAATGTGGTAGAAAATACCCGTCTTTATTTGGGTGATTACGAAATAAATACTGATAAGAGTGGTGCAAAAACATTTGTGCATTACCTTAGCGCAGCGGAAGCCATCGTTGTCAAAAGAGATAACGCAGCCTTTGAATATTATTTCCCTTATACCGACCACTTGGGTTCAATAGTGGCAGTTACGAACACAAGCGGGGCATTGGTAGCCGAGCAAAACTTCGACGCATGGGGACGCAAGCGCAACGCTAACACGTGGGCGTATGACAATGTGCCAACCGTACCAAGTTGGTTATACCGTGGCTTCACAGGGCATGAGCATTTAGACGCATTTGGTTTGATTAATATGAATGCTCGTTTGTATGACCCAGTTTTGGGGCGGATGTTGAGTCCTGATAATTTCGTGGGCACACCTAATTCTCAGGGTTTTAATAGATATACCTACGCCAATAACAATCCATTAAGCTATATTGATCCCGACGGTAATTTAGCGTGGTTTGTACCTGTAATTATAGGTGCTGTGGCTGGAGGAGTTACTGGCGGTGTTATTGCAAACGCAAACGGTCAAAGCTTTTGGAAGGGGGCTATTATTGGGGCAATAGCTGGTGCTGGAGTTGGGTTAGGGTTTTCTGCTGCATTTTCTAATTCTATCGCAGGTATAACAGAGTCTATATATGCTGGAAAATTGACTACTGCTGCTTGGAATATTACTTCAAATGCTTTAATTACTGCTAACGTTAACATGGTATCGAGTGCTCTCCAAGGGAGAGGTTTAGACGGTGTCTGGCAAAGTGGTCTCGTAGGTTTAGCCAGTGGCGCAATTGGCGGTTATTTAGGTGGAAAATTTAATAATGTAGGTGATGCTGCAAAAGATGGCTTTAGATTTTTCTCTGATAGAGCCATTAAAGCTACTAATGTGATTACTGCGGGTTTAAATGGTTTTGGAGATAGATATGTTTATAGCTTAAATCAAGGTGAAAGTTCTAAACAAGCTCTTATTAATGGTTTATTTGGATTGGGTGAATCCTTGTATTTTGCACATTATATAGGTAATAAATTCTCTGGAGTAAAAGGAATCTACAAAAGTACATTGTATAAAGGTATAACTGGTCGCTATTTAAGTGCAGCTATATCCCAAGGAGGAACATCTGTACCAGGTTTAGGTTACGCAGTTGGGTGGTGGCATTCACTTTATAATGTAGGAGCTAAGTTAGCAGTTAATGATTTTAGTCTAATGGATTTTGTAACACCAATATTAACTACTATTGGGTGGAAAGCAGCCGACTACAGATCCTATTATACAAGATCTCTTTTAGGTCCCGGAGATTTAGCACCTTGGAATTGGTTTAAATAAATGTCAATATAGTTTTGTTTAAAACTTACACATTTTAGTAGCTTGACTTATGAAGATTATTTATGGAAAACTTGGAGTAAAGGATTGGCTATCAAAACTTTATTTCAAGTTTTTCTATAAGTAAGTTTGAAAGTAAGTTGTTGTGTCAACAAGTTGTAATCAAAACTCAATTATTGATTATTAAGACAGGCAACAGAAAATAACTCATAATCAACTGATAATCAATGAATTATAAGAATTGTCGTTTCTAATTATTATCGTCGAGATACTTGATAAGTTTTAAATTATTTTTAATATGAAAATAAAAATTTCAATTTATACTTCATTAGTAAAGCTTCTATTATTAAATTCAAGTTGTGGAATTGTATATACTGTTTCACAAGATAGAATAAATCCTATAATGAGGAATTTTGAAATTGCTAAATTAGTAGTAGACAGTATTGACAAGAAAAATAAATATCCCGTAAAATATGAAAAAGAGGAAATATTCGTTAGTTCCATTTTTTCTGATATCGACAGTATAAAAGGATATTTTAAGAACCAATATCAAAATATTGAAGAATATTGGAAAGACTATAATCGATTAGATAGTTTGCATGAATTGTCTTCTAAAAAAAGGAAGTTGAATGAAGTCCGTTTTTTTGAGAAACAAAACCACGTTAACTGGATTAAATTTCCCTTTTTTGAAAATGAACAATCTTTTATCTTACCTACTAAATTTGAAAAAAACACATGGTACAAAATCAGCCATTTATATCATTATGATATTGGTATAAGTACTGTTATTTTTTTTTATATTAATGATAAAGGCAAAATTCATAAATATGAATTAATTGAAAATTAACCCTCCCGCTTGCATAACGTCTTCCAAGACAAAAGCGAGGTGCTCGTGATGCAACTATGTTGCGATACGTACTATTTTGCTCGACTCCGTCGAGTTTGAGAAAGTAAACTCGAAGCAACAAAACCCTCTCAATATTGAGCTATAAAAAGCAAAAATACTGAGGGGGTTCTTTGTTTTAGCATCAGCACCAAAAACTTCACCTACGACAATCTCAACCGCTTGAGAACCGCCCAAGTGGAAGGTCTGCAAGTCTATAATTTTGTTTTTGAAGACAACGGTAACATCAAATCCAAGACCGATGCAGGGTCGGATTATTTTTACG